>DATFLA010000402.1:0-3343 GCA_035268305.1 Bacteroidales bacterium
GCTGCCTGGGGTGGTGGTGTAATAGAATACAAAAAGGATAAAAAGGAGTTCAGGGATTACACCGATCCTGATCATGAAATGGAGATAGACCTGTTACCGGATGACGGACCTGTTCATGATATAACAACCGGGGTATCATGGTCTGACGGAATACTCTGGGTTGCCACCTATTTCGGACTGAGCCGTTATGACGGTGTACACTGGAAAGGATATTTTGACGATGACAGCGGTCTTGCGAGCAACTTCATAAACTTTGTAAGGGCTGTTGGTCCCGTTGCGTACCTGTGTACTGACAAAGGCTTAAGCTGTACAGACGGCAATAAATGGATCACATACCAGAGAAATAACTTTGAAAGCAGTAAAGGAAAAGTTATTTATACAAATTACGGCAGACAAAGTGATAAAACAGCGGATAAATCCTCAAAAGAGGTACCAATTGACAAATCAATCGCTCACAACTTTGTACTGGGCGTTGACGTTGCCAAAGGTGTAATATGGCTTGCAACAGAACATGGAGTCAGCCGTGGAGAACTGGTTAAATAGATATCGTAATGATATATATTTTATATTAAGCAAATAAAATTATGCACTCCGGAACAATTTATCATAAACTGTAACAGAAACTAACTACACAGCTATGAAACTAAATCGCAAATTATTAACAGTCCTGGTTGCTTTGCTTATCCTGCCATTGTCTTTTCTAAAGGGTCAGGACGAGAAAATAAACTATGGGAAAGCTCCGGATGAGATCTTCCCGTTTGATAAATTTACAAAAGCACATGAATATTTCTTTCTCAAACCGATTGAATGTTATAGTGCAGGAAGAGAAATTCCCCCACCTAAGAACCTCAAGGAAGTACGTATAGGTTTCCTGGGCCCTCTTGATGGGTCAATGATAATTGATCTCGGAACACAAATGCTCCATGGTTGCGAGATGGCTATTGATGAAGCAAATGCCAAAGGAGGCTACCATGGCATACCTTTTAAATTAATGGTTCACAATGATGTGGGATTATGGGGTGCTGCTGCAAATGAAGTAGTCAGCATGGACGATGAAGGTGTCTGGGCATGGCTTGGCTCAATTGATGATATAGTCTCTCATGTTGCTCTCCGCGCAACACTGAAAATGGAAATTCCGGAAGTATGTACAGGTGATCCCGACCCCACTTTTACGGAAACCAATATTCCATGGATGATACGAGTGATAAGTGACGACAGGCAAAGTGCTTATGCCCTGGCACACCAGATTTTTACAATGGACAAACACTCAAGGGTGGCTGTGATAAGGACAGGGAGCCGCTATGGCAGGGTAGCAGTAAAAATATTTTCTGAAACAGCAGTCAGGATGGGCCATCCTATGATAATAGAGGAGAGATTCGCTGACGGTGAATCAGATTTTAAACCTCAGCTTGAAAGAATAAAGAAAGTCGATCCCGATGCAATCCTTATTTGGGGAAATGCAAGGGAGTCGGCACTGATATTAAACCAGATACGGGAACTGGGAATAACACAGCCCGTTTATGGTTCAGACAGGATGGTATCTGCCAAATTCCTTGAAATGGCGGGGAAAAATGCAGAAGGCATTGTTACAACATGTCAGTATAATCCTGATTCAGATAATCCCAGGCTAAAAGCCTTCCAGGCAAATTATATGAAGAAATACGGCGAAGAACCTGAAGTATTTGCAGCTCATGCTTATGATGGAATGAATATTATTATCGAAGCTATACGAAAAGCCGGACTTAACAGGGTTCTTATCCGTGACCTCCTGACCGACCAGAAGACTTTCCAGGGATACCAGGGTATAACCGGGAAAATTGTTCTCGACGGATCGTGGAACGATATAGGTGATATCTACCTGGCAGAGGTCAAAAACGGTAAATTTAAGTTTACCCTCGCTCCTCCGCCGAAAGATATTGACAAATTCACAAGTTCCACGGCAGGTTATTAATATTTAGAATTTTAAGAAGATGGATACTATTTCATGCAATATTCCTGTAGATGTTGATTTTCCGGTTCCCACCAGGGTAAGCCGGAAAATAAATCCTGACAACACTATTGTCAATGTCAGTGGTGTTGAGGTAGGAGGATCCGGTGTGGTGATCATTGCCGGTCCGTGTGCAGTGGAAAGTAAAGAGCAGTTATTTGAGACAGGCAGGGCAGTAAGAGGATCAGGTGCAAAGATATTAAGGGGAGGTGCGTTTAAACCCCGCTCATCGCCTTATAGCTTCCAGGGACTTGGGGAGGAAGGCCTAAAACTGCTCAGTGAAATAAGGAAGGAAACAGGGCTTCCTGTTGTAACAGAGGTTATGGATACAAGGCAGATAGAACTTGTAGCCGGATATGCTGACATGGTTCAGATAGGTTCACGAAACATGCACAACTACCCCTTACTGAAAGAAGCAGGCATGTGCGGAAAACCTGTCCTTTTGAAAAGGGGAATGATGGCTACCATAGAGGAATTCCTGCTGGCCGCCGAGTATATCCTTCATCATGGGAATGACCAGGTAATCCTGTGTGAGAGAGGCATCCGTACCTTTGAAACTTCAACCAGAAACACACTGGACCTCAGTGCGGTTCCTATGCTGAAACGTCTGACCCATCTTCCTGTGATTGTTGATCCCAGTCATGGTACCGGAATAAGATGGATGGTCCCCTCAATGGCCAAAGCAGCAATTGCAGCCGGTGCAGACGGTCTGATAATGGAAGTACATTATAATCCTGAAAAGGCTTTGTGTGACGGTCACCAGTCGTTGAGCCTTGATGAATTTGCCGGTCTGATGACCGACCTTGAAAAAATAGCACTGGCAATTGGCAGGTGAAATCCATACGGAAGACTAAGCTGCCATCAAGGTGTAATTACCCGGTGCATGAGACTATCAATAATATTAATTAAGAACTGCATAATTTTTGCAATAGTAATAACTTTTGCATCCGGCGCTTCTGCATCAGTCACCGGGAATGAAACCGATACAATAAAGATCGGTCTCATGGTGACAGATAATAATTCTGTTTCTGCAGTGAACGGGGCCCGGCTGGCCCTTGATGAAATAAACCACAGGAAAACAGGTGAAAGTCACTACTATGCACTTGTTGTAAAATCAATGGAAGGAATCTGGGGAACAGGTTCCGTCGAAACTGTCAACCTGATTTATCAGGACAAGGTGTGGGCTGTCCTGGGATCTCACGACGGAAGAAATGCACATCTTGTAGAACAGGTAATAGCCAAACAGCATTATGTATTTCTGTCGGCCTGGGCAACTGACCCGTCTCTTTCCCAGGCTTTTGTCCCATGGTACTTCAGTTGCGTATATAATGACGTCCAACAGGCTACATCACTTGT
>DATFLA010000403.1:0-3919 GCA_035268305.1 Bacteroidales bacterium
GACATACTTGCTGCATATAATGCAGGACAAAGAGACTTTGGGGAGAACAGGGTTCAGGAACTGATTAACAAAAAAGATGAATTGCCGGGAGATATCAAATGGCATCTTATTGGTCATTTGCAGAGCAACAAGGTAAAATACGTGGCGCCTTTTGTAAGCATGATCCATTCAGTCGATTCATTCAGGCTTCTTTCTGTTATTGACAAGGAAGCCGGTAAAGCCGGTCGTGTTGTAGATTGCCTTCTTCAGGTGCATATCGCCGATGAGACAACAAAGTTTGGCTTCCTGCCTGAAGAGGTTTATAAAATGATTGAAGAAGAAAATCCGCTGCAACTGAGCAATATTCATATTTGCGGTGTTATGGGTATGGCTACATTTACTGATGACAGGCAGAAGATACGGAATGAATTTTCAAAACTTTTCACTACTTATACGATAATAAAAGAAAGTTATTTTACTGATCATGCGTATTTCAGAGAGCTTTCAATGGGCATGTCGGGCGATTATAAACTGGCGGTGGAGGAGGGCAGTACAATGGTAAGGATAGGAAGTCTGATTTTCGGGGAAAGAAATAAAATATTTTAATACATATCATGGAATTACTTAAAACCAACTATCTAGGGTTAACGCTGAAAAGCCCTCTTATTGTGAGCAGCAGCAGGCTAACATCCACTCTTGAACATCTGAAGGAAGCCGAAGAAAACGGTGCAGGAGCCGTTGTACTGAAATCGCTTTTTGAAGAGCAGATACTGCATCATATCAGTACAATACCTTCATCCGTAAATTATCCCGAAGCCGATGAATATATATCTTATTACTCAAGGTCACATTCTGTTGAAGAATATCTGAACCTTATAAAATCTGCAAAAAAGAACCTGTCGATTCCTGTTATACCAAGCATAAACTGTTTTTCATCCAGGGGATGGACCGATTTTGCAAAGAATATTGAAGATGCAGGAGCCGATGCAATCGAGATAAATATGTTTTTTCTTCCAGCCGACAGGAAGGAATCATCTGAAGAGGCGGAAAAAGTGTACTTTGAACTTATTGAGAAACTCAAGGCAACCTTATCCGTTCCTGTGGCAATCAAGATAGGATCCAGGTTTTCCAATATACTTTATATGATAGACCAGTTCTATATGCGCGGTGTAGAGGGAGTCGTTATGTTCAACAGGTTTTATGAACCGGATATCGACGTTAAAAAATTGGAAATAGTGCCTGCACCTGTCTTCAGCAGTGAGGGAGACAGGCGTTACGTACTCAGGTGGGTGGCCATGGCAAGTGCCCAGGATATAGATATCGATATCTCTGCTTCAACAGGTGTTCATTCTGGTGATGACGCGATAAGATACATCCTTGCCGGAGCAAAAACAGTTCAGCTGTGCTCTGTTTTGTACAGGAAAGGATTTGGTGTCCTTAAACAGATCAATACCCACATGCTTGAATGGATGAAGGAGAAAGGATTCAAAAGTACTGGTGAGTTCAGGGGAAAGCTTAATTGGGCCAATTATGATAAACCGGCTGTCTTTGAACGCACTCAGTTTATGAAGTATTTTTCCTCAATAGACTGAAATACACAGCTTTTTGCTTCTACATATTTAAAACTGAAATCAGTTCCAGGGTAAGTTCCCTCTTCTCAGCGGGAGCTTTGAAGGTGCCGCTTTGCAAAAGTTTAATGATTTCCTTCTTTTTATCCTTATCAAGGGAACCTGCCGATTCTTCTATGACAGTAAGACATTCAATGGCAGTTACATAATCGCTTTGCATAAACGCCTTTGCCATATCGAGTGAATATTCCGAATAATCGAGTCCTGACTGCCAGCATGAAGATATCAGCATACTAAGGGTCTTGTCATTCCATCTTTTTCTTATTGTGTCAATCACCTCCGGGCGGACAGAAGGATCTTTCAGATCGTTCATGAAATTCTCAATAGTCCTGCGGACATCATTGTCATCTGATTTGTTATAGTGTTCTGCCAGCACATTTATAACTCCCTCGAAAGGCTGTTCTTCCCTTAGTGCATTTATTGCTTCCCTTTTCATATCACTGTTACCTTTATCAAGCGTAACTGAAAGTTCTTTTAATTTTTTGTCAGATCTGGTCATTTTTTAGTGCTTTTCTGCAAAGGTAGAAATAGCTTCAATTACTGAATGCTGTTTTTGAAAAATAAAAATAAAATACTAATTTAGTCGAGAATTAGATATCTCACTTTAACCTTTTCATCATGAATAAAAAATATGGAATTAGTTCAGGGATATTGATTGTATTTATCCTTTGTGCAAGTCTTGTTTCCGGTTGCAGGTCAGGAGGAAACAAAGCTCCAGCAGATGATCTTTCAGTCAATGTTCCTCAGGATAATTCTGCTGTTATAAGAGACGTCAAGCAGGCAAAGAAAGTATTTGATGCACTGCCTTCCCCACTTGAGTCTGCTATGCTTATCAAATCTGCCGGGGCAAGGTTTGAACAGACCCTGTTAAATCCTGTTTCAGATGTAAATAATTATGTTACAAATAAAAGCATGGCCCTTAACCTGGGTATATATACATGCGACCTGAGCTATGCCAGTCTGTATGATCAGACGCAGCTTATAATTGACTATATGAATGCAGCTAAAAAAATGGCTGACGGGCTGGGGATACTTAAAGCTGTTGATCAGGCTACTATTGATGAACTGGAGGAAAACATCAATAACAGGGATGTTATTATGAAAATAGTCAGTGAGACATTCATGAATTCAAATTCATACCTCGAAGATAACGGTCAGCCGGCTATAGCAGCCATGGTGCTTGTCGGGGGTTGGTTTGAAGGTCTTTATATTTCAACGCAGCTTGTTGAAATGAAGGATTTCAACGGGAATAAGCTTGTTGGCAGGATAATAGATCAGAAACTCTCAATAGACATACTTATAAACCTTCTGGAACAGAGCAAGGGTAATCCTGCTATTGATGAACTGATTGATCAGGTGCAGCATCTTAAGACTGTCTTTGATAAAATATCAATTTCTACATCCCGTGTTCAGCCGGAGTATGATAAAGAAACAAATACCACTATCCTTAAGTCTCAGGTCAAGACAAATATGACTCCTGAAGTGTTCAAAGAACTTACTGCAGTTGTTGCAGATATCAGAAGTAGTTTCGTAAAATAACATAGCTATGAGAATATTAAGAATAACCCCGATCATTGCACTGTTTATACTGGGCATAACAGTAAATGCTAATGCCCAATGTAAGGCATTCGCCAAAAAAGTTTGCCTGCCTGAATTGGGATCATATACTCATGATGGTAATTATCATGCTGCTGTTCTTGTTGAAGGAGAGGAAGCAGAGCTTTACAAAACGTTTTATTCTGATATGGAATACCGCGTTGCCGTTAGCGGTGAAGAAGATCTGCCAAAGGTGGAGTTTAAGGTGCTTGACGCTGATAAGAATGTTCTTTATTCCAATAAGGATAATGATTATTCACCCACATGGGATTTTAAGCTGGAATCGAGCCAGCAGCTTAAAATAGTTGTTAAGGTGCTCACCTCCGATCAGGCTGAAGCTACTCCGGAAAGCGGATGTGTATCAATTATGTTCGGTTTCAGGATGAAAAAATAGGATTATTGTCCGACATATGTAATCCGGGGACGTGTTTCAGCACGTCCTTCTTTTTTATGACAGCTTCTGTGCCAGGTATCTGCCGGTATAGGAGCCCTTACATTTAGCAAGGTCCTCGGGCTTTCCTTCAAAAACGAGATATCCGCCCTTCTCTCCACCTTCCGGCCCCAGGTCTATTATCCAGTCTGAGCTCTTTATAACTTCCTGGTTATGCTCTATAAGAACAACAGAGTGACCGTGCTCAACAAGAGCATTAATCGATTTCAGCAGTTTGTTGATATCGTGAAAATGGAGACCTGTTGTAGGCTCATCGAAGATAAAT
>DATFLA010000404.1:0-2190 GCA_035268305.1 Bacteroidales bacterium
CCTGCTTGTTATTGGCGGACTGGCAATGTCGGCACCGGTACAGAGCGGACTGGGAGCTTTTCATTATATAATTTCACGAGGATTGCTTGTTGTGAAAGGTATACCCCTTGAGGATGGCCTTGTTTATGCACTGCTGACACACGAATCACAGCTTATTTTTGTAGCTGTTATAGGAACAATTTCGTTTTTCATTATCTTCAGGAAGGGAAGAAAAAAAGAAGCCACTGAATGATTATTTCTTCCTTTCTTAAATTAAGTTCGGGAAATTAAGATATTATGGCCAAAAGCAAAACAATATGGGTTTGTCAGAACTGTGGTGCCGAATCATCAAAATGGATCGGACGATGCCCTTCATGCAAGGAATGGAACACATATCACGAGGAGATAATTGCTCCCGCTACCTCCCGCGACCCGGGATTCAATGTACCTGGAGGGAAAAGAAAACCCGAGCTTCTCGATAATATAAAAGCCAGTGAGAACGGAAGACTGCAAACAGGAATAGCAGAGGTGGACAGGATACTGGGTTCAGGTATTGTTTCAGGGTCCCTGATTCTGCTGGGAGGAGAGCCCGGTGTGGGAAAATCGACACTGGCACTTCAACTGGCTCTGGCACTTAAAGGTGAAAAGATTCTTTATGTATCAGGTGAAGAAAGTGAGGAACAGATAAGTATGAGGGCAGCCAGGATGAAAGCTTCGAATCCACTGTGCTACATATTAAGCGAGACTGATCTCGACACAATACTGTCGCATGCCGGACATATAGAACCTGGTCTTATTATAATCGACTCAATACAGACAATTAGCAACGCTCTGCTGGAATCGTCGGCAGGTTCAGTATCACAGGTAAGGGAGTGTGCTGCCCGGCTTCTCAGGTATTCAAAGGTGACAGGCACGCCTGTCTTCCTTATAGGCCATATAACAAAAGACGGGTCTCTCGCCGGACCAAAGGTACTGGAACATATTGTTGACGTTGTGCTTTATTTCGAGGGCGACAATAACTACGTCTACCGTATACTGCGACCCGTGAAGAACAGGTTCGGATCCACATCGGAGATAGGCATATTCGAGATGGTGGAATCAGGACTGAGGGAGGTGAACAATCCTTCCGAAATGTTTATCAACCAGCACGATGAGCCTCTGAGCGGCATCTCTGTAGCCGCCACTGTTGATGGTATAAGACCCTTCCTGATTGAAACACAGGCCCTGGTCAGCAGTGCAGTATACGGGACACCCCAGAGAAGCTCAACAGGCTTTGATATACGACGGCTGAACATGCTTCTTGCCGTTCTGGAAAAAAGGGCTGGGTTCAGGCTCGGAATAAAAGATGTATTCCTGAATATAGCGGGAGGAATAAAAGTCAGTGACCCGGCAATTGATCTCGCTATTATTAGTGCAGTGCTGTCATCCAACCTCGATATCCCGATCGACAGGAATATATGTTTTGCGGGGGAAACAGGACTGTCGGGAGAGATAAGACCCGTATCAAGGGTAGAACAGAGAATACGTGAAGCCTTCAATATGGGTTTCACCAAAATATATATCTCAAAATATCACAGGAATATACAGCTTAAAGGACTTAACATTGAAATTATCCCGGTTGCAAGAATTGAGAATCTTGTACGCTCCCTGTTTGGCTGACTAAAAAGGAAGTAATACTTCGCTCTTCATATAAAAAAGCTGTCTACTGAATCTTATTTAACCCTTAAGCCTGTACGAACGATCTGCCCCTGCAGGATCTATTACTTATCAGACACCCGTACCCCCTCCTTATCAGTATTTAACTCTCCTGTAGTTATCGTTCTTCGATCTTGTCTTTTTCACCTTGTCGCAATCAAGTTCAATATCGAAGTTTGGCGGGCGTTCAAATTCGTCTGCTTCCATTATACCATAAACCGGGTCATCGTAAAGCTTCTTCAGGAAAAGACCCATAACGGGCAGTGCCATATTGGCACCCTGTCCTTCAGAAAGGGTTTCAAAGTGTATTGCCTGATCTTCCCATCCGGTCCATACACCACCCACAAGGTTGGGAGTTACTCCCATAAACCAACCGTTGGAATGATTCTGTGTTGTTCCTGTCTTCCCTCCAATCTGGTTCATAAAACTGTAAGGCGGGAGACGCAGACGAATAGCCGTACCATGCCTCACCACTTCCTGCAGAAGGCTTAGCATAAGGTAAGCCGTATTTTCTGT
>DATFLA010000405.1:0-4600 GCA_035268305.1 Bacteroidales bacterium
AGCTGGCTGTGATGATTAAACAGGCCGGTATAGATTTCAGAAACCTCGAAACATCAAATTATGATTCTATTATGGGCGAATCAACAGGCGCAGCTGTTATCTTCGGAGCTACCGGAGGTGTAATGGAAGCTGCACTGCGTACTGCCTATGAGATTGTTACAGGACGAGAAGTTCCGTTCGGAAATCTTAATATTACTCCTGTAAGAGGTATGGATGGTGTGAAGGAAGCTACTGTTAAGATCGAGGGCTGTGTTGACGACTGGAAATTCCTTGAAGGTGCTGAGCTGAAGGTGGCTATAGCTCACGGACTTGTGAATGCCAATAAAATAATGAAGATGGTCCGTGATGGAAAAGCCAGCTATCATTTTATTGAAATTATGGCATGTCCGGGAGGTTGTATTGGTGGCGGCGGTCAGCCTATACCGACAAATATGGAAATCAGGCAGAACCGCATGAAGGCTATTTATTCGGAAGATGAAAGTAAGGCTATCCGCAAATCACATGAGAATCCTGAAATAATAGCCATTTACAAAGAGTTTCTTGATCAGCCGAATAGCCATAAATCACATGAACTCCTTCATACACACTATGTAGAAAGAGACAATTTCTGACTATAAATTAATTATAAATACAGATATCGCGGGGACATAGCATGCTATGTCCCTGCTATTTTTTGGTGTTTGTCTTCTTTAACAGCCAGGCCATATTCTTCCCCAGGTCCTTCATGGTCCGCATTCCTTCTTCATCCTTAAGCACTTCTCCTTTTTCCCGTCCAATGCCTATATTCCAGTATGATGATCCGGGTATTATCATCTGGTTGATAAGAAAGAAATGATTTATACTGTCAAAAGCATGTATGGCGCCTGCCCTGCGTACTGCAATAACTCCGGCTCCGATTTTATATTTCAGGGGGCTGCCGGATGCCCTCAGGGAATAACTGGCTACCTCAAGCAACGCTTTTGCATCAGCGGTCAGATCAGCATGATAAACAGGTGATCCGATGATGATACCATCGGCTTTGACCATCTTCCCGATACATTCATTTATTACGTCGTTATCCTTGTGACATCTGCCGTCTCCTTTCTTAACGCATTTCATGCAGGCTACACAACCTTTTAAGTTTTTACCCCCAAGCTGAAAGAATTCAGTTTTTATACCTTCCTTTTCAAGTGCCTTGAAAACCTCTTTGATAAGCAACTCAGTGTTGCCTGCTTTACGCGGACTGCAGTTTATTCCAAGTACTTTCATACAAATAATTTTTATCCTATTATATTCAAAATTTCTTTTATATCGATATCCTTCAGAGGGTTGTTACTTGTTATGAATGTATCGGCAAGCTTCGATTTTTTTTCCTGTAACCTTACTATTTTCTCCTCTATACTATTGCTCGTTATATACCTGTAAACAAACACACTCTTGTCCTGACCTATTCTGTGAGCCCTGTTCAGAGCCTGCATTTCCGATGCCGGGTTCCACCAGGGATCAAGAATAAAAACATATTCAGCCGCAGTTAGGTTCAGTCCTACTCCGCCGGCTTTTAAAGAAATAAGAAAAATTCTGTTATTTGCTTCTGTCTGGAAGGAATTTACTATTCTTTCCCTGTTGGTACTGGCTCCTGTAAGCATAGAGAATGTTATTCTTTTCTTCCTGAAAATATCTGCATACAGGTCGAGATGCTTAACAAAAGAGGAGAAAACAAGTATCTTGTGACCCTCCGATATTACACTCTCAATGTCCTGAACAACAGCCTCGAACTTACCTGACCCTGAGTCGTAATCCTCATAGGCAAGGACCGGATGGTTTGATATCTGTCTTAGTTTCATCAGACCCTGCAGCACAACTATTGTTGATTTCTCTGCACCATTGGCAGCAATATTGTTTAAAATACTGTTTCTAACCGACGATTTCTCTTCGTCGTAGATACGGTATTGCTCATCTGTCATATCACAGAAGACTGTCTGCTCTGTCACCGGGGGAAGATCCCTTGCAACCATCTCCTTTGTCCTTCTTAAGATAAAGGGCTGGATTATTTTCCTTAACTTATCTTCCTTTTTATCATCACCCATTTTCTCAATTGGCTTTGCAAATTCCCTGTGGAAAAAAGCAAGATCGCCAAGCAAACCGGGATTCACAAAATTAAGCTGAGTCCAAAGGTCTGTTAGTGAGTTTTCCACAGGTGTTCCCGTAAGTACAAGCTTGAAGTCGGATTTTAAACGTATGACTGTCTTGTAAAGCATTGATGCCGGATTTTTAATGACCTGACTTTCATCGAGAATTATATAATGAAAGTGATAGGTATTTATAAGGTCAATATCCTGGCGTATGGTATGATAGCTTGAAAGAATGATATCGAAATTGTGAAAATAATCAGTCGACTTCTTCCTCTGGTTCCCTTTATAGCTGTACACTGACATCCCCGGAACAAACCGCTGAATCTCATTTTCCCAGTTGTATACAAGAGAAGCCGGAACGATTATAAGCGAAGTCATTTTTTGCTCGTACGCATTAAAGAGAGTAGGTTGTTCCGTTATGTTATTATTCATAACCGGAACCATTGTTTCCTTGTTATGCTGAAGCATGGCCAGGGCCTGTATCGTCTTCCCCAGTCCCATATCATCGGCAAGGCATCCCCCAAGTCGGGCATTCTGAAGGAAACTAAGCCAGTTCAGCCCGTCAGCCTGGTAATGCCTCATGGTAACCTTTAAGCCCGACGGAGCTTCCAGCAGCGGTATCTGTTCCGGTTTAAGAAGCTTATCAAGTTTTTCAAAGCCTGTGTTTTTATCATCCGAAAGGGTTTCCCTGAGAAGTGCAAAATGTTGTTTGTGTATCTTCAGCTTGTTATCGGTACCCTGTCCAAACTCAAAGATGTTTTTGTACCTTGTAAACCATGTTTCCGGCAGTATTACAATAGTATCATCGGGAAGCCGGTATTCGCGGATACCTGCAAGGATATTTTTCCGGAAAAGGTTGAATGGCAGATTCCATTCTCCTATTTTGACTATTGCCTTTATATCGAACCAGTCATTTTCAAGCTGACTGCTAACCTCTATATGAACAGGCCGGAGATTATAGTTATGGTCGAGCCTGGATATAAGCCTGAAGCCGGATTCGGTAATCTCAGAATAATTTGTGTTTATGTTCTCTATCAGGCTGTACAGTTCAACCTTCTTCACGGAATCAGCATAAACAGGGAAGAAACTAATGTCATCATCCGAGAAATATCCGAGTTCCCCGAGTATATCCCTGCATCTTTTCTCCCAGTCAAAGTCGCGTTTGTATTTTTTAAATATGAAATTATCTCCCTGCTTCTCAAAAACAGTGAATGATGAACTAGGTTCATTCGCATATAATAAATGTCCCTGGTAACTGTATTTGAGTATCATAACAGGTATATCTCTCATACCGTTACTAATCTCTATCACTGCTTCCTTCTCTGCCCCGGGTTCTGTTATCTCAAACCCGCTTCCCTCGACCTTGAAATTATTAACTGCGTTGGCCACAAAGCTGCTGAAATACTTATCCTCAGTTTTTTTAGGTATGGTAATAAAATCCTTTAATATGAAAGGTTTAAGTTTTGGTCCGTCAACCTCAGTTACAAAAAACAGTCTTGAACTCTCCCTTATCAGGCAGGGTGACATACATATTATATCGACAGGGTTGCTTCTCAGGTCTATTGATTTGCCGGCAGCCTCAAGGCTAAGGTTATATGTGCTGAATTCTGCCTCTCTTACAAACCTGAAAACAGGAATCGCGTTATCTGAACTGAGTGTCAGCCTGTCTTCAGCATGAAGCGTTCCTGTTTTTGTTTTCTGGAAGTAAACGGGGATATCTTCATCTTTTGATATTTCAAGTGATTTATATATCCTTTTCTCTATATACGGACGTATGAACTTCTCAAGCCTTTCCGGTGTAACCTTCGACTGGAACTCTTTAACATTCCTTTCTCTTGAAAATAATTTGAAAAGAGTTCGTTCTGAATATTCGTTTATTATCTTAACAAGTTCTCTTTCCTCAGCGGTCAGTGTACCAAGTGTATCTATTCCCGGAAAAGGAAACAGACATTCAGATAAACGGAAATAGCTTCTGTTGTATTCATTAACAAGTATATATGGAAGTAATATCTGACCCCATATCCTGTGGTTGGTCAGGATCAATGCAAAGGTCTTATTTTTTTTTTCAGAAGGGCGTTCCAAATCTCTCCGGTTAAAATATCCTGCAATGTTGGTTAATGTTCACCAATTATCAAAGCATTTTCTTATTAGTTTTGCAGGAAGATGATACAAAGCATCATCGGGGCGGTATACCTGTCAGTAAACATAGTACTTTGTTTTCTTGAGAAAGATAATTCACATAGATATGGATGCATTCTTTGCATCCGTGGAGCAGCTTGATAACCCGGAACTGCGTGGAAAACCTGTTGCGGTAGGTGGTAGCGGGGACCGAAGCGTTGTCGCTGCTGCAAGTTACGAAGCCCGGAAATTCGGTGTGAAATCCGCAATGCCTTCTGTGATTGCCAGAAGATTATGTCCTGATCTGATTTTTGTACGACATCATTTCGACAGGTACACCGAAATTTCAGGAAGGATAATGGATATTTTCA
>DATFLA010000406.1:0-4401 GCA_035268305.1 Bacteroidales bacterium
TCGGGCAGCTATGTATATGTAATTCGTCCAAAGGGTGATTATACAGCAGCCTATAAGCAGCCGGTGATTATTGGTAACAGTTATAACGGCCTGGCTGAAGTCAGGAAAGGATTGAACGTAGGTGATAAAGTAATTTCAATAGGTTACCAGGAACTTATAGACGGTGAATATGTCAGGTTTTAATTTAAATCTGATATTCAAATTGTTGGAAGATAAATAGGATTTTCATGGAAAAAAAATACAAAGAGTTTTTCGGTACCAGCTGGGCAATTGATAATAAGATAAGTATTTATGTCCTGCTGTTCATCATAGCTGTCTTTGGGATTATTAATTACAATACTATTCCAAAGGAACAGATACCGGATATTGTGATACCTACAATATACGTTAATACAATCTATCCGGGAACATCTCCTGCCGATATGGAGAACCTGGTTACCCGTCCGCTTGAAAAGAATCTCAAATCCATTGCTGATGTTAAGAAGATTACTTCCCGGTCTATCCAGGATTTTTCAGCTATAATTGTTGAGTTTAACACCGGCATAGAGATCAAGGAAGCTAAACAAAGGGTAAAGGATGCGGTTGACAAGACTAAGACTGATCTGCCTACCGATCCATCTTTTATACAGCCGTCTGTTATGGAGATTGATCTCTCAGAGATACCGATTGAATATATAAACCTTTCCGGTGACATCCCTCTCGACAGGCTTAAGAAATATGCAGACGACATGCAGGACAGGATCGAAAGTCTTCCTGAAATAACAAGGGTTGAAATCGGAGGTGCACTCGACCGCGAGATACAGATTAATGTTGATATGTACAAAATGCAGGCAGCAAAACTGACTTTCAGGGATATTGAACAGGCTGTAAGCCTGAACAACATGACTGTTTCAGGTGGCAATATCAACCTTCAGGGAATGAGCCGGTCGATAAGAGTTGTAGGGGAAGTAAAAAACATAAACCAGATCCGTAATATAATTGTTACCTCCTCAAGCGGTGCATTGGTTAAGCTTAAGGATATAGCTGATATACGCGACGGCTTTCATAAACCTGAAAACTTCGCTCGTTTTGATGGCAGGAATGTGGTCACACTTAATGTTATAAAGAAAAGTGGTCAGAACCTTCTTGACGCCTCTGACAAGATAAAAGCTATAATAAGCGATATGCAAAAGACTGTTCTTCCTAAGAATCTTGTTGTCCAGGTAACCGGTGATCAGTCGAGATATACCCGTAATACGCTCACCGACCTGAATAACACAATTATCCTGGGATTCATTTTTGTTGTTATAGTCCTTATGTTCTTCATGGGTCTTGTTAATGCTATTTTTGTGGGCTTCTCGGTTCCCCTGTCTATGGCAATTGCTTATATAGTCCTGCCATGGATCGGCTTCACTATGAACATGCTTGTTATGTTCTCATTCATCTTCGCCCTGGGTATAGTGGTGGATGATGCCATCGTGGTCATAGAGAACACCCACAGGATACACAGGCAGACACGAATGGATATAAGACTCTCAGCGAAATATGCTGCAGGTGAGGTGTTTGAACCTATATTGTCGGGTACTCTCACAACCCTGGCCCCGTTCTTCCCGCTGGCTTTCTGGCCGGGAGTAGTAGGGAGCTTTATGGTGTTTATACCTGTAACCCTTATTATAACTCTGTTCGCTTCACTTATAGTAGCATATATTTTCAATCCTGTCTTTGCAGTCGATTTTATGAAGCATGACGATGAAGAAAGACCGGTACCTATGCCAAAGGTATACAGGATAGCTCTTATTGGAGCCGGCATAGCAGTGCTGCTTCACTTTGCTAAACTTCATGCAATAGCTAATCTTGTATTGTTTATTGATGTGTCTTTCATCGCCCATCAGATGTTTGGGTACAAGGTTCTCCGAAGGTTCCAGACTCATTTTATTCCTTCTATGATGGAGAAATATGAAAGACTTCTCAAATGGGTGCTGCAGGGAAAAAGACCGGTGAAGATGCTTTGGGGTATGGTAGGACTGTTTGTACTTACAATGATGCTTAATAATATTGTAAAACCCAGGGTCGTATTCTTTCCTGATAATGAGCCAAATACGATAAATACATATATAAAGATGCCAATCGGTACTGATATAACTGTTACCGATTCTGTTGCCAGAATGGCCGAACACAGGATTATGGGAGTTCTTGGTGAGAATAATCCGATAGTAGAATCTGTTGTCACCAATGTTGCTTTCCTGGCATCAGATAACAGATTTGATAACTCTACCAAGTCATCAAACCTGGCCAAGATTGCTGTTAATTTTGTTGAATTCAAATACCGGCATGGTCAGAACACAAATGTTTATATGAATGAATTCAGGGAAGCGTTAAAGAATATTCCCGGGGCGGAGATTGTGGTTGACAAGACCAAGATGGGGCCTCCGACAGGGAAACCTGTAAACATCGAGATATCGGGAGATGATCTGTCTCTTCTTGATAAAACATCGCGTAACCTGAAGAGATATATCGATTCACTGCAGATTGGCGGTATTGAAGAATTAAAATCCGACTTTGCTTCTTCCAAACCGGAGCTTGTAATCAATCTCGACAGGGAAAGGGCCAATTATGAGGGTATTTCCGCCGGCGCAGTTGGCGATGCAATACGTACCGGCCAGCTGGGTAAAGAGGTCTCGCGGTACAGGGAAGGCGAGGACCAGTATCCGATCATGCTCAGGTTCAGAAAAGATCAGCGTGAGGATATTGAACAGCTGCTTAACATGTCGATCACATACCGCGATATGAACTCCGGACTGATAAGGCAGATTCCCTTGTCTGTTGTGGCTGATATACAGTATGTAAATAGCTACGGACAAATTAACAGGCTTAATCTTAAAAGAGTTATTACCTTATCATCAAATGTTATCGATGGTTTTAATGCCAACCAGATAAATGCGAGCATCCGTAAGGCACTGCCTCATTTTTCGAAGCCATCGGGAGTAGAAATACGGATAACAGGAGAACAGGAAGATCAACAGGAGTCTATGGTATTCCTGTCGAAGGCTATGATACTTTCACTCTTCCTCATTATGTTCATACTTATTACCCAGTTCAATTCAATGTCGAAGGCTCTGATAATAATATCCGAAGTGATCTTCAGCCTTATTGGTGTATTGCTTGGATACATGATCTTTGGAATGACAATATCTGTAATCATGACAGGTATGGGAATTGTGGCTCTTGCGGGAATTGTGGTGAGAAACGGCATTCTCCTTGTTGAGTTTACCGATGTGATTAAAAAGCGTGGTGAGAAAACGCGTGCCGCCATTATCGAAGCAGGTAAGACCCGTATCACTCCGGTGGTACTTACAGCTACTGCCACAATTCTGGGTCTTATTCCATTAGCCATTGGGATGAATATCAATTTCACCACTCTTTTAACAAGCCTGAATCCGCAACTCCATTTTGGCGGCGATAATGTTATGTTCTTTGGGCCGCTTTCGTGGACGATAATTTTCGGACTGAGCTTTGCAACATTCCTGACCCTGGTGATGATACCTGTGATGTACCTTGTGATTTATACAAGGAATATAAGAAGGCAACGCCGCAAAACCAACCGTTTAATAAAAAAAGGTAAATTGCAGGTTAAAAATATTTAATCAATAACTTATAATAATGAAAAAAATTCTTACAGGGGCTCTGCTGCTCATATCCATTGTATCTTTTTCTCAGAAAGCTGATTCAGTAAAATGGGAGAGATGGCAATCGATATACAGGGCCAGTGCCACAAAAGTTAACGACCTGGTAAATACAAAGCTTGAAGTTAGTTTTGATTTTGCCAAATCGTGGATGTATGGAAAGGAGTGGGTAACACTGCATCCTCATTTTTATCCTGTCGACACTCTTACACTCGATGCGAAAAAGATGAGCATAAAGGAAGTAGCGGTTGTGAAGAAAAACAAGAATATTCCTCTGAAATATACATACGATGGGATGAAGCTCCATATTATGCTCGACAAAACATACAGAGGCGGGGAGGACTATACTTTGTATATCAATTATATTGCCAAACCCAATGATATGAAGAATGGGGGAAGTTCGGCAATAACTGATGATAAGGGACTTTATTTTATTAATCCGCTGGGTGAGGAAAAAGACAAACCTACCCAGATATGGACTCAGGGTGAAACAGAATCAAATTCAGTATGGGTACCGACAATTGATAAACCGGACCAGAAGACTACGGATGAGATAAGCATGACTGTGCCCGATAAGTATGTTACTCTATCCAATGGTCTGCTCATCAAAAGCAAAAAGCATAAAGATGGTACACGCACCGATACCTGGCTCATGGATCTTCCCCATGCCCCTTACCTTATGATGATGGCCGTGGGCGAATACTCGATAATAAAGGATAAGTATGAAGGGAAAGATGTG
>DATFLA010000407.1:0-3665 GCA_035268305.1 Bacteroidales bacterium
ATAAGCCGAGTTATAGATCAGATCATCAAACTCAAGCAGTTCTGATGTAAGTTTCCTGTTAATAGGCAGGGTGGTCCCGTAACCCGCAGCTGTTCCCAGGGGATTCTGATTATTAAGCGTCCTGGCAGCCGATAAGAGGACTATATCATCAGACAGGGCTTCCGCATATGACCCAAACCACATGCCGAAAGATGACACCATACCGGGTTGCATATGTGTGTATCCCGGGATGAGCACTTCCCTGTGCTGTTCACTAAGCGACTGCAGTCTCACGAATAATTTTTTTACAAGACCTGCCAGCAGATCTGTCTCTTCCCTTGTGTAAAGCCTGATATCTACAAGCACCTGGTCGTTCCGCGATCTTCCTGTATGTATCTTCCTTCCTGTGGTACCAAGTATGGAAGACATTTCCTTTTCAATCTGGGAATGAATATCCTCAATATCGCTTTCAATAACAAGTGATCCTTCCTCGTCCCAGACAAACAGAGAATGAAGTGCCTTGAGCAGGTTATTCTTTTCATCGTCTGAAATCAGTTCTACATCAGCAAGCATTATAACATGTGCCATAGAACCAACAATATCCCATTTTGTAAGGGCGAGGTCGGTCTTCCTGTCTTTTCCTGCAGTAAATTCTATTATTGCAGGTTCGGGATTAATCCCTTTTTCCCAGAGTTTCATCTTTTAATATTATTACCATATTATTCTTTCAACCGGGGCTGTTGGATTAAGACCTGCTGATTTTAACCATCTATATGCTCAGAGTTTCCCTGTCGACACAATCAGCCTATCCGCTTCAAATCACCTGTCAGACAAGCTTTTAATGCTGTCATACCTGGTAAAGAAGGTCATACCTTGAGCGATCTACAGTATAAAGGACCTTTCAACAGCCCCTGAATTGAAAGTTAAGTATTTTCGCGTTAATTTGATACAACTTTAATATTAAGTTTAGCGCTTCCCATTTCCACTTGCCTCCAAAATAGCCCTGTGAGCCATCAGTCTAATCGCATTTATGCGTATGAAGCCCTTACTGTCGGTCTGATCGAATCCTCCCTCAATATCCATGCTCGAAAGCTTCTTGTCATACAATGATGACGGAGACTCCCGCCCCTCTATAATAACATTACCTTTATAAAGACAAAGATGAACACTCCCATCAATCAGTTCCTGGCTTTTTTCTATTGCAGCCATCAGGAAATCCATTTCCGGACTGAACCAGAATCCATTATAGATGATCTCTGCAAATTTCGGAGTGAGCATGTTAACAAGACGCATTACCTCCCTGTCCATAGCTATCCCCTCAATATCCTTGTGGGCAATATGAAGAACAGTTGCTGCAGGAGTCTCGTAGACACCACGCGATTTAATTCCCACGAACCTGTTTTCAACCATGTCGAGAAGACCAATACCATTTTCCCCGGCAAGCTCATTAAGATATACAAACATGTCAAATGAGTCTTCCTTGACTGTTCCGTCATCTTTATTGATAAGCTTTACAGGTTTACCGTTTTTAAAATGTATAACTATCCGGGTTTCCTTATCCGGAGCATCCTGAGGCATCACCATCTTTTCAAGCATGCTTTTATGCAGTGTATACATCGGATCTTCCAGAATACCTGCTTCGTGACTTATGTGCATCAGGTTGTCATCCTCACTGTACGGTTTGTCGATACTGGCCTTAACAGGTATTTTTTTGTCGGATGCATATTTCAGAAGATCGGTCCGTCCCTTGAAGGCAGCGAGGAATTCCTTGTCCTTCCAGGGAGAGATAACTTTTATTTCTGGCATCAGTGCAAAATAACAGAGTTCAAACCGCACCTGGTCATTACCCTTTCCGGTAGCTCCGTGAGCCACTGCCGTTGCACCCTCCGCTTTGGCTACCTCAATCTGCTTCTTGGCTATCAGGGGCCTTGCCAGGGCTGTACCAAGCAGGTACCTGTCTTCATATATTGCATTTGCCATAATGGCTTTCAATACATAATCATCTATGAACTCCCTCTTCAGATCAGCTATTACAACCTTTGTAGCTCCAAGTAATAATGCTTTCTTCCTGCATTCTTCAAAATCATCATTCTGACCAACATCAGCTACAAATGCGATAACATCATAACCCTTCTCAATCAACCATTTCAGTATGACCGAGGTATCAAGACCACCGCTGTACGCGAGAACTACTTTTTCTTTCATCTTTATTCTAATTTATGTTGTGTGTAATTTCATCCATTTTTAAGAGACTTGATCAAAAGTCACTGTTCATAATTCTATTCCCTATACGATTTATGCTGCCCCACTTAAGCTTGATTTTGATTATCAATTATTTACATTACTCCTTCTCCGACACTGTGTGAATATTAATACTATTGGGATACACCCTTAACCTGATCATGTATTCCCGGGAGTATCAGTTCGAGACAGGTATGAACCTGCCGGAGTGTAATACCGTCCCTCGGAATCACAAGTATTGTATCGTCTCCTGCTATTGTTCCGGCAATCTCATACCTCGAGGCACCATCGATAAAGAAAGCCGTATTACTTGCATTACCTGGTATTGTCTTTATTACAAGTAACCCATTCGCCTCAATAATATCCCGTATCACCGGCACCAGGTTCAGGTTCAGCCCCGAGCCGCCTGCAGCTGACGACCTGTCGGGCAGAGAATACATATATCCTCCTTTCCCGTCGGGTATCCTTCCGGCACCAAGCTGCCTCAAATTTCTCGAAAGAGTTGCCTGGGTACACCTTATCCCTTTACCCTGCAATTTTCTTAACAACTCCTCCTGCGTTGTAATATGCTCATCGGCAATTATCTGTTCAATTACAATAAGCCTGTTTGTTTTTTGCATATTTATTCATTTGTTTTGCAAATATATTCATTTTTTACAAAAAACAAATCCTAATTAAAAAATTGTGTTAATTTTGGACCTCAAATCGATACCATGAAAGATCCGATAAAAAAGGTTGTTATTCTGGGGTCCGGAGCCCTCAAAATTGGAGAAGCCGGAGAATTTGACTATTCCGGTTCACAGGCACTCAAGGCCCTGAAAGAAGAGAATGTCAAAACAGTTCTGATAAACCCGAATATTGCCACGGTGCAGACATCGGAAGCACTGGCTGATAAAATTTACTTCCTGCCCGTCACTCCCTTCTTCGTTGAACAGGTAATAGCCAGGGAGAAGCCCGACGGGATATTATTATCATTCGGGGGGCAGACAGCACTTAATTGTGGTACCGAGCTTTTTAAAACAGGGGTGTTTGAAAAATACAATGTAAGGGTACTTGGGACCCCGGTAAGGGCCATCATGGATACCGAAGACCGCGAACTGTTCGTAAACAAGTTACGCGAGATAGATGTAAAGACACCCAGCAGCATCGCCGTCAACAATGTGGATGAAGCCACGGAAGCAGCGGGCAGGCTCGGCTTCCCTGTGATAATAAGAGCCGCCTACACTCTTGGAGGACAGGGAAGCGGATTTGCATCTGATGTAAATGAACTTAAAATACTTGCTTCGAAGGCCTTTTCCTATACCGACCAGATCCTTGTTGAGGAATCCCTGAAAGGGTGGAAAGAAGTGGAATATGAAGTTGTACGGGACAAGTATGATAACTGCATCACAGTTTGTAACATGGAAAACTTTGATCCTCTCGGAATACATACCGGCGAGAGCATT
>DATFLA010000408.1:0-4661 GCA_035268305.1 Bacteroidales bacterium
CATCTGTTATCAGCTCAACACTGTCTGGTACCGGATATGATTATTATGCAATAGCTTTAGCTTCCGGAACGGAAGGGACTAACGGAAATCAGAGTATTTCATATTTAAAGATGGAGGGTAACATGACTGCCTTTGGTGCTATCCTTGTCGAAAGACGGAGTAATGTAAGCATCCATCACTGTACAATTCAGAATTTCTTCAGCTGCGGAGTAACATTTGTAGGTGCCTGGAGGTTTACAGATAATGAAGCCACCGTGAAAGCCAAAGGCAATTCTGTCCATGACTGTACAATTACAAATAATGCAGACTATCCCGGTTACGGTAAGGACCCGACAGGCTGGGGACGCGGTAATGTTGAAATCGGCAGTCAGAAGGATATGCAGATATACAATAACACTATTGTTCAGTCAGACAGGGGAGCAGACAATAACGGTTTTTGTATCAAATATACCGGTGATGGTTACTGTGAAGGGCTTAAAATTTATAATAACACCATCACTAAACCTCCTTATGACGGATCGACCTGGGATTTTGCAATAGAATTGTGGAATAACAGGGGAGGAACCCAAATCTACGACAATGATATACAGGGAGCAATAGATTTCGGCGGCGGTGGCGGAATGAACAATGATGCTGCAGGATATGGCTTTATGGCCAGGGTATACAATAATAACATTGGGCAGTCTTCATTGCGTTCATTGGAAGAAAACGGTATCTACCTGGAAAGAAATATAATGGGTGGTACATATATATATAACAACAACTTTAAAAACCTTAGTAAGGCTGTTGTAACCTACCCTATAAGTGGTGATGTTATTGAAGACGTTCATATCGACTATAACATAATAACAGGTATTCAGACTCTCCCTTCTGACGGGGGTGATGCTGTTGTCCTGGGTGGCTCTGGTCCTGTTACATTCAGCAATATTCAGATTGACAATAATGTTATTCTTGCCAATGCTCCCAACCCTTCTAGCTTTGCAATCTATTACAATTTTGCAGGTAATGCCTCAAATATCACAGCGCGAAACAACATAATTGAAGGATTTGTCAATAACCCTATTTATGTAAATGCCAGCGGATCAATAAGCGGTTGTTATATCCAGAACAACCTTTTCTACAACAACGGCTCGAATACTGTTTTATTCGGGAAAACACCATCAGCACCGTTTGTAAACGATAATCTGACATCTGCAAATCCTATGTTTGTTTCATCAACAGATTATCATCTTCAGCCTGGTTCCCCGGCTTTGGGTGCCGGGATCAAGGTGCCTGGACTGACAACTGATTATGCAGGCAATACTGTCAACGATCCTCCAAACGTAGGAATCTATGAATCAGGCTCTGCAGCCCCGCCACCAGTTGTTGAAATACCTGTTTACCAGAAATCCGCAATAGAGAACTCAACACCGGCACAACTTGTAATGACATATGATATGACACTTGCCAATATTGTCCCTGCAGCAACAAGTTTCTCGGTGAAAGTAAATTCTGCCGCCAGGTCCGTTAATTCCGTTTCAGTATCAGGAACAAAGGTTTACCTTTCCCTTTCAAGTGCGGTAGTAGCCGGCGATGTTGTTACTGTTGCCTACACAAAGCCATCTGTCAATCCGCTCCAGACTCCCTCAGGAGGAATAGCGGCAGGCTTTACCGGCTCAGCAGTAACTAACAGCGTACTACCTGTAAATCCTCCGCCTGAATCCCTAAGTATTAAAATGACTATTGGTTCAAACCCGGTTCACAACATTGTTGATATTGCTTTCAGCTATACAGGAACACCGGTAGCACCACAGGTACTAAGGATACTGGATATACACGGAAATATGTATGTAGAAAAAACCCTAGAGCCCGGGATCGCCAGTATATGGTTCCCGATAAACCTGAACAACGGTGTTTACAATGTCATAGTATTATCGCAGGGTGTACAGATGGCAGTGCAAAAAATTATTGTGTACTAAGCTCAATAGATGAAACCTGAACCTGTTAATAAGAATGCAAATTAATAAATGAAAAATTACGGTTGTCACAAGTAAAGAGAGTGATTTAAGAGTTAAATGATGACAACTGTTGGAAGAATTACGTGAAATCCACATAATAAAAACTGAGTAGATTAATAAAATGAATAGAAGGACAATATGTGGAATAGGAGAATCAACTTAAATTAAAATTTTTGACACATGAAACTAAATTATATTTCTGCATGTTTGCTGATACTGGCAATGATAACATCATGTACAAAAGAAGATCCTATCGCTGATATCAGCACTACTGATCCGGGAAGCACCATGTTAAGCCAGATACTTGACAACGGCACACCGGTAAATGAATATTCCTATAATGCCACTGATCTTATCGGTGAGGAAAAAAGTAAATACGATCTTTCTGTGAACCATTATAACAATCAGAACCAACTATCATCCACAGATTATTATGTTAATTTTAATATCCTGAGTGCAGACCTTCAGGTCGCTGATTCCGCGCTGAACCAAACAGCATGGGTTACTCCCGACAACTCCAACAAAAGTGGTACCCTTGCTTATTATTATAACTCCGGCGGGCAGTTGGCAAAATCAACCTATAAACCTGTCGCCGGGATCCCCCAATCGTCAGAATTTACATACAACAGTGATAACAGGATCAGCCGTGAAATTCTCAGGTGGGGCGACACTGAAACAGGATATATAAGTTATGTTTACGACAATAAAGGAAATCTTGCCGAGGAATATCTCTACAATGTTGTTTCCGGAGTGGCCGAGCTGAGTGTTTCAAAAGTTTATGAATACGACAGCGGGATCAATCCTTATAAAACAGTAAGCCATACTGCGCTTCCGGGTCTTTATTCAAATCCCAATAATATTGTTAAGGAAACTTATACTATGTATGCAAGGGCCGGGGAAGGAAATGATAATGTACAGATAACTGAAAACTACTACCAGTATAATACACTGGGTTATCCGGTGAGCAAAAACGGGAATATTAAATATGTATATAAATAGTATCCCGGGGCGGTTATGGTAATAAGGTAACTGCATCATATACCGAACTCCTTTAAATGATTCTACAGGAACCATGACATGATCATGGTTCCTGTTTATTTATTCGGATATTGAACTTAATTGATTAACTTTACTTTATCCCCGTGAGGCAGAACATCACTCGGCAAATGCAGGCTTTAAGAACCATGCAAATTGTTATTGATGGTGATCAATTATTGATGTTCATTTGTTAATAATAATTCCCGGACATAACGGGGATTGTTAGATTTTAAAAAATATCATAGGAGTTAAATCCTCCTATATTTGTAATAAACATCCTTTAAGGGAAATATAATATTTTCACATGGAACCATCCTCGGTGTTCACAAAATTTCTGCAGGCCTGCATCACTCCAGTGGCAATGATCTCAGGAGTAGGCTTGTTGCTGTTAACTGTAACAAACAGACTGGGAAGGATAGTGGACAGGACCAGGAATCTTGTAGCGGAGCTTGATGCTCCCGGTGTATTAAAAGAAAAGATCAAAAAAGACCAGGTACAGGTCCTGATGAAAAGAGGAAGGTTTTTGAAACACTCCATAGCATGGCTCCTGACGGGAATGATTGCAAGCTGCCTGATAATTCCCCTTCTTTTTATAATGAACCTTATTGGAACTGACCTGATGATAATCGGGTACTCCCTGTTCTTAATATCTATCCTGTCACTTTTAATGTCGCTTATTTATTTCTTTAAGGACATTCTCCTGGCACTCAATGCAGTTAACCTGGAAGCTATGGATTATTTAAACAGTAACCAGTCAACTTAATCTTTAATAAAAAAGTATCATCAATGAAACTGATATCCTGGAATGTAAACGGAATACGTGCAGTAGCCAAAAAGAATTTTTATGATGACCTGAAGATTATGGATCCCGATATCCTGTGTCTCCAGGAAACAAAGGCAGATGAATCGCAGGTGAATGGTGTAGTCGGCCTCCTTGACGGTTACACCGTTTATGCCAGTGCTGCAAAAAAACCAGGCTACTCCGGAACAGCAGTATTAACTAAAATAGAACCGGTTTCTGTAACAAGAGGTATAAATGTGAGCCAGCATGATAATGAAGGCCGGGTATTATGCCTCGAGTTCGAAACTTTTTTCCTTGTCAATGTCTACGTTCCGAATTCGGGTGCTGAACTAAAAAGACTTGGTTACAGACAGGAGTGGGATACTGACTTTTTCAACTATCTCAAAGGACTGGAGAATAGGAAACCTGTTATTGTCTGTGGAGATTTCAATGTAGCACATACAAAAATAGATCTCGCACGTCCGGCAGCCAATTACAACAAAGCCGCCGGCTACATGCAGGAAGAGATAGACGGTATGGACAGACTTATAAAAGGAGGGATGGCAGATACTTTCCGCCATTTTTATCCGGGCGTAACTGACAAATACTCGTGGTGGAGTTACAGGGCCGGAGCAAGAAATAAGAACATAGGCTGGAGAATCGATTATTTTATTGTCAGTGAGTCTTTCCTGCCTGAGATCAAAAATGCATTTATACTTGATGATATAATGGGTTCTGATCATTGCCCGGTTGGCATTGAATTATAATTCAACTTACAATATCAGTCTTTATTAACCTTTTTAAAAACCAAATAACAGAGACAAAACTATGTCACAGCTTTTTTC
>DATFLA010000409.1:0-3142 GCA_035268305.1 Bacteroidales bacterium
ATTTACTTTAATTATTTTATCACCGGCTCTGAGCCCACTCTCGGCGGCTGGAAAACCTTCGTACGGTTCGGCTATTATGACATAATCACCAGATCTGCGAATAAGGGACCCGATGCCCCCGTATTCACCGGTTGTCTGAAATTTAAAATCATCCATATTCGATTCCGGGATATAAGTTGTATAAGGGTCCAGTGAAGACAACATGGCATTAATGCTTGTGCTAACCAGTTCTTCCGGATCCGTTTCATCTACATAGAACATGTTTAATTCCCGGAACAGAGTATAATATATATCCAGGTTCTTGACAATCTCCAGGTCCTTATTCCTGATGGTTGTGAATCCTACGCTGAAGAGGACAATGAACAATCCTGCTAAAGCAATCTTGTGCTCTACTCGTTTCATCTGAAAAAATATCTTATTTACCTGTTATGTTCCCGGTATAAAGGAAGTATAAAGATTCCAAATATCTCTTTATATTAACTTTTTTTAAGAATGACCGATGTGTATCTTTGTGGTCAAACCGGCTGTAAAGTCAGGCCGGTAACAGGTCATGATTACATCAATTGACGCGCTGCATGTGACAGTGGATACCGTTGAGTCATTTCTGTTTGTAACAACGGGACCGGCCGGAAAAGCTCTGACCCCGGAAGGGGGGATAAATTTAGTGCATAGAGCAATTACAGCACCGCCGGACTGGTTCTTCGTTTACATCCTCGTGCTTTTCGGACTGTTCGCATGGATACGAAATTATTATGGAAGCATATTCATTCAAACTTTTGAAGCTTCAATAAACTTCCAGGTTACAGCACGGATGTTCAAAGATAATAGTGTGCTTCAGAAGCAACTTGATAATTTCCTGTATGGTTTCTATTTTCTAAGTACTGCCCTGCTGTTAGTCGTCGCAGAGAGAAAAACAGAAATTTTTCCATACCATTTACAGGGTATGGGATTATATCTTTTTAATCTGGGATTACTGATTGGAACTTTCCTGTTCAGAATTGTCCTTGTAAATATCTCGGGATTTATATTTAACCGGATAAACATTTTCAGGGAATACTTATATAATACGTTCATATTTAATAAATTAACAGGGATTATCATCTTACCCTTATTGCTCCTGATGGTTTATACCAAAGGGCATCTTCAGGATGTGTTCCATTGGATAACACTGATCACTGTTGTACTTATTTTGGGAATGAGAATAACTCGGGGAATCATCTTTACTTTTAAGAAAGGTGTTTTATTATTCTATTTGTTTTTATACCTTTGTGCCCTTGAAATAGTACCTCTTGCATTACTTTACAAGTGGTTGCAGGGTATCCTTTAAGTAGAGCTAAAAGAAAGGAGTTCATATGGGAAGAATAAGGAAAATCCTTGTTTCTCAGCCCGCACCTGAGAATAGCAAATCCCCCTATTTTGACTTAGCCAGCAAACATAATCTGAAAATTGATTTCAGACCGTTTATCCATGTTGAAGGGGTGAGTGCCAGGGATTTCAGACAGGAAAAGGTAGATATAGGTTCTCATACAGCTGTGATTTTTACAAGCAAGACTGCCATTGATCACTATTTCAGGATGGCAGAGGAAACCCGGACCAATGTTCCCGATACCATGAAATACTTCTGCGTTTCTGAAGCTACTGCTTATTATCTGCAAAAATATATCGTCTATCGCAAAAGGAAGATCTTTTACGGGAAGGGTCAGATCAATGACCTGATGGAAATAATGAGTAAGCATAAAGATGAGAAATTCCTTCTGCCTCTTTCGGCTGCACACAAGGAAGAGATCCCTGTTCTGTTAAAGAAAGCAAACTTTAATTTTTCGAAAGCGGTACTTTACCGGACCGAATGCAGTGATCTTTCAGATCTGGCAGATGTAAATTATGATATCCTTGTGTTTTACAGCCCATCGGGAATCAAATCACTCTTTCAGAATTTTCCCGATTTCAAACAGAATGATACAAAAATAGCCTCCTTTGGTACCAAAACCGCTAAAGCTGCAGAAGAAGCCGGACTCCGTCTGGACATTTTGGCTCCGCAGCCCCATGCTCCCTCCATGACCATGGCGCTGGAGAATTTCATAAAGGATTATAATAAAAATAACGGGAAACCGTAAAGTAAATATATTGCTAACTTGAGGGGGAGAAATCCCCCTTTTTTTATGTCCGATCTTTCATTCAGTAAAAAAGAAAAGCTCTGCAGCAAAAAAGCAATTTCTGCGCTTTTTGAGTATGGCAGAAATGTAAAAGCATTTCCACTGAGGATAATGTACAACAGGATTGATTCGGGGCCTTATCCTGCCCTGGTTGCTGTATCAGTTCCCAAAAGGCTATTTAAAAAAGCCGTTGACCGGAATCTGTTAAAAAGAAGGATCCGGGAGGCTTACCGGCAAAATAAATCCGGGTTTTATATGAAATTGTCCGGATTGAGTTTACAGATTAATATGGTAATTCAGTACCATCACGGCAGGATAACAGACTACAGGTCTATTGAAGCTGCGTTGATTAAAGGACTTGACAGTCTGGTCCGTGATCTGGAAAAAAATAAAACAATTTAAACTAACGGATTATTGTTCTTCCCCCCAGACCGGTTGAAAGCGCTTTCTTTACCTGTTCAAGACTTTGAATCCGGACGATAATATGATTCAGTTCTTCAATTTGATTGCTTTTCTCAGCTTTCTGAAGGTTTATTCTAAGCTGTCCCAGTGCCTTTTCCACGACCATCATTTTATATGAAAGCAATGATTTGGGCACTTCAAATCCCAGGTTCTCACCCGGCATCTCCACATAAGCCTCTTTTCGTTTCCATACTTTGCTGAGTTCATATCTGGAGGTGAATATATCAACCGCCAGTTCCCTTACCGCCGAGTGTTCATGGTATATAAAATATCTTTCCGCAACTTCTTCTCCTCTCTCTATGAGGTCTTTGACATCTTCAAAGACTTGTTTGTATACAAGATTGGTAAATTCAAGCTCATCATTTTGAATTTCCCTGATAATAAACCTGGCAACACTGATTTCCTTGTTTTCTTCACTGCTTAAATAAAGCTTTTCACGACCAAATTTCAATAAGAAATAGATAATTTCCCTTTCCTCTACTTCGGAAAAAACATTTTCTACAAATCCGGGAACCACCGGTTGCCGG
>DATFLA010000410.1:0-2074 GCA_035268305.1 Bacteroidales bacterium
GACCAGAAAAAAAGGAGCTACACACTTACTCTTGCACAGAACAAAACAGATATTTCAAGTCAGAAACTTTTTATCTCCCGGATTGAAAGGAGAGCGCAGGATCTGAAGGATCTGCTTCAGGGCTTTACTATAACAGCTCCATCACCGGGCATGGTTATCTATAAGAAGGAATGGAATGGAACAAAACGGAAAGTAGGTTCATCTATTAATTTCTTTGACCGTACGGTAGCAACACTTCCGGACCTCTCTTCTCTTGTCTCAAAGACTTATGTAAATGAAGTGGATGAGAATAAGGTGAAACCCGGGCAAAAGGTATATATAACAATAGATGCTTTTCCCGACAAAAAGTTTACGGGAAGGGTCCAGTCGGTTGCAAATATCGGGGAAGAACTTCCCAATTCAAATGATAAGATGTTCGAGGTTCTAATTAAACTGGATAAGCTTGACCCCAGCCTCAGGCCTTCAATGACAACAGGTAATAAGATAGTAATGAATATTATACCCAATGCCATTTATATTCCTTCCGAATGTGTACAGGCAGGACTCGACAGCATACCTTTCGTCTACACAAAACATAAGAAGAAACAGGTTGTACTACTGGGAAAATCAAATGATAAGAATGTTGTTGTTGAAAAAGGACTTACCCCGGGAACAAAGGTATACATTAACAGACCGGAAAACCCCGAACGGTTCAAGCTGGCAGGGGAGGATCTTATTCCAATAATAAAAGAGAGGGAACAGGCCAGGTTTGCCGAGCTGGAAAGGAATGTAAAAAGGGTAAGGAATGTTGATTAAGGTTCCGGTTCCACATGAATCGTTACAGTGAGATTCTCATAGATGCCCGTTAGTTCATCCTCAATCCTGTCACAATATTTATGGGCATCGCCTACTGACTCATTTTCAGGTATTTCCATATGAAGGTCAATAAACCTGTAGTTTCCGGCTACACGTGTTCTCAGGTCGTGGTAATTCACTCCCAGACGTTTTAGAGTACCTTCAAGTTCCTCAATCTCATTTTCTGCCCAGGCGGTATCAATAAGTGGAGTAAAAGCTTTTCTGAGCAAATGATAGGCTTCTGAAATAATAAAAAGTGCTACAAGAATTGCAATCACAGGATCCAGCCATTCAATTCCGGTTATAAGAATAAGGCCAAGTCCGGTAGCAACACCCATGGAAGTATACACATCCGTTTTCAGATGAAGGGCATCCGCCTCGAGGGCAACGGAATTTGTTTGTTTTGCCACCTTGTATAGCCTTGCTGACACAAAAGCATTTATCACGGCAGAAACGGCCATTACAATGGAACCAAGAAGTATTGATTCAAGTCCGGTTTGTTCGCCTGTGAGCTTCCGTGCAGCTTCAACTATGATCCATATCGCAGCAACAAAGATAAGGAGAGCTTCAATCACACCGGAGATATTTTCGATCTTGCCATGCCCGTAAGGATGCCTTGAATCGGGAGGGTTATCTGATATGCGAACTGAAAAGAAAGCTATTATAGCAGCAACCAGGTCCATAGATGAATGTATGGCTTCAGATATAATGCTCACAGATCCGCTTATAAGGCCCACTACAAGCTTCATAGTGATAAGGAGGGTGTTCGATATTATTGACAGTCGTGCTGTACTGACTTTGGCATTCATGAGTCCCTGCAGGTAAATTTGGCAATAATCAAATATACTTATTAATTGAGCAGTCTGGTATCAGGATTAAATAAAATTAGCCTTGAATTAAACAGTTATAAGCTCATAAGAAGTTGTACCCAGGCCTATTTTCTCCGCGTGTTCCAGTGCAGCACGCCAGTGTGTATCGGGATGAGCCGACCTGAATTTGTCTTCCCCGTGCATATCACCATGAGAATGGTCTTCGCATATTCTGCTTCCCGGTAGTGCAGGTGCTGCCTTTACAAGATCGGCCGATGCCATATCAAGGGCTACCGGATCAAATGAAGCAGCAATACCAATGTCGGGGACGAGCGGATAATCATTGAAACCCCAGCAATCGCAATCGGGTGAAACATTCATGATAAAATTAATATGAAAGGAGGGTTTATCCCTGAGCACTGCCAGTGAAT
>DATFLA010000411.1:0-2320 GCA_035268305.1 Bacteroidales bacterium
TGGCATACTCATAGGATCTCCGACAATAAACCAGAATACACTGATGCCTGTTTACAGGTTATTCTCTCTCATAAACCCTCTGAGAGACAAAGGTAAATTGGGAGGAGCTTTCGGATCTTACGGATGGAGCGGTGAGTCATCTAAAATAATCCTGGAGAATCTCAGGCTGCTCAAACTGAAAACATACCACGAAGCCGGGGCATTCAAATTTTCACCTGGAAGCTATAAAGCTGATATGCTAATCGATTTCGGAAGAAAATTTGCTGCAAAATTCCAGGAGGAATGCGGCGAAGTAAAAGAGGGTGCCTTTTGAGACACCCTCTTTTAAATTATGCAATACCACAATTATGATATTGTAATCTCTTTAGCCTTCTTATTCTTTTCTTCTTCCTGTTTTGGAAGTGTAACGCTCAGGATCCCATCCTTGTAATTTGCAGCTATCATGTCGCGGTTTACATTCTCGGGGATGTAAAAGCTCCTGCAGAAAGAAGAATAACTGAATTCCCTTCTTTTGTAGCCATCAGTCTCCTGTTCATTCTCTGTTTTTTTCTCCGATGAAATGGTCAGGACATCATCATTCATATCTATTTTAAGATCTTTCTTGTCAATACCAGGTATTGCAAGATCAAGTATATAATTCTTTTCATCCTCCCTTATATTCACAGCGGGTTTTAAACCATTCCTGTGCGATACAACAGGGAAAAAATCATCATCAAACAGATTGCTCATGTAAAACGGCCTGTAACTTCTTCTCATTGTTGGTAACATAGTTTTATCCTCCTGTTATTTAAATTTGACATTCAATTTTTATAATCCTTTACTTTCAAACTCTGTTCCAAAATAAAAAACATGACAATATGACAATTATTTATTAATTCAACCGACAATATGACAGTTGTATATTTTTGAGTATGTGAAAATATTGTTAGTGAATTAAAAAAATTTCGATTAGGTTTGTAACAGGAAAAGCCTCAATGTATGAATACCAGTTTCAGAAATATCCTCATATTCCTGGGCGTTCTAATCCTGTTAGCCGTTGCCTGGTATTTTCGTAATATTGTTGTATATATACTTGTATCAGGTGTATTTTCTATCATGGGCAGACCGCTTGTCGACCTGTTTTGCAGGATTAGGATAATGAAATGGCGGTTTCCAAGGGCCTTGGGTGCATTATTGACACTTGTAGTGATATGGGGAGCCATAATACTATTCTTTGTAATATTTATTCCGCTTATAACAACGCAGGTTAACTATTTTTCAACGATCGACAGTGAGAAAATAGTACAGCTTGTAGCCGGACCTATAAACAAGGTAGAGAGTCTGTTCAGATCATTCAACAAGGATGCTGCTTCAACTTTCTCTGTCCAGGATTACATTGTAAACAAGGTATCTGGTGTGTTGAATATCAATATGATACAAAACTTTATAGGTTCATTGATAAATATTCTGGGTAATGTTCTTGTTGCCATTTTCTCAATAACATTTATTACATTTTTTTTCCTGAAGGATCAGAGGTTGTTTTTTGAATCGATACTGATGTGGGTACCTGACAAGTATATAGACGGAGCCACAAGGGCACTTTATTCAATCAAAAGGCTTCTCACAAGGTATTTTATTGGAATACTTATCCAGAGCACCTGCATTATGATCCTGATAACGATAGGTATGACGATAGCAGGAATTGATTTTCACCAGGCCCTTGTTATGGGATTAATTCTGGGAGTACTAAATGTTATACCCTATGTTGGCCCGTGGCTCGGTTTGTTTATTGCAATAATAATGGGGGTTGCCTCGCACATGAACCAGGATTTTAACACTGTTGTGGTTCCTCTTGTTACCTATATGATAATAGTGGAAGCCATAACACACCTGATCGACAATGTTGTATTTCAGCCTGTGATCTTTTCAAATAGTGTAAAGGCACATCCTCTTGAGATTTTTATTGTTGTACTTGCCTCAGGACTGGCAGCGGGCATTCCGGGGATGATACTGGGAATACCGGCTTATACTGTCCTGAGGGTGTTTGCAAGAGAGTTCTTTAATAATTTCAAAGCTGTACAGAAAATCACATCAAGCCTTTCACCTGAAAATATGGATGAGAAGAGCCGCATTCCCTTCAGGCATGGTGAAGATCCCTTGAAGAAAAAGTGATACAAGATGTTAAGAATAATTACATTATCCTCTTATTTTATTATCTTTAAAATATAAAGCCTGACCGGATGGATAAGGTGGTAAATTTGATGAACAGGTTTTTCCGGTTTTATTATGACGGGTTCAGAAACATGTCGGGGTGGGGAAGGAAGGTCTGGATCATAATTCT
>DATFLA010000412.1:0-2985 GCA_035268305.1 Bacteroidales bacterium
TATCGGAATGTGATAAGCCTCTGTATCCAATTCTCCCGTCGGTAACGAGTTCTTCGGAAGAACTGAAATACTTCCTCGACAAGGGTCATGTGAATTTTCCTGATGAAGTTGTTCTAGGCAGAGCACTTACCCGGATATCCAATACTCCATATCCTGCCGAAGAAAAAATATTTCTCCAGAACATTGATGTACCAAGGATTCGCCAGATAATTGACAGTGCTCCTGATGGTTATCTCGATCCTGCAGTTATCCAGCAGCTATTAAATGCCGCACATATTCCGGTTGTCACGGAAACGGTTGTTGATACTAAGGATGATCTGCTTACGGTAGCTGAGAAGGCAGGTTTTCCACTTGTGCTGAAAGTTGTCGGGCCGGTTCATAAATCCGATGTGGGTGGAGTGACTCTGAATATCAGGTCGGCAAAACACCTTGAGGCAGAATTCAACAGGATGATGCAGATATCTGGTGTTAAGGCTGTACTGGTTCAGCAGATGCTTACTGGAACAGAGTTGTTTATTGGCGCAAAGTATGAACCTCGTTTCGGTCATATAATATTATGTGGTCTTGGTGGTATCTTTGTGGAGGTTCTTGGTGATGTATCCTCGGGTTTGGCCCCTCTTACATTCAATGAGGCAGCATCGATGATAAGAAGTCTGAAAAGCTACAGGATAATAAAAGGAACAAGAGGTAAGCCTGGTATCAATGAAATTAAATATGCAGAGATAATAGTAAGATTATCAAGCCTGCTCCGCTTTGCAACAGAAATAAAGGAGATGGATCTTAATCCGCTGATTGGCAGTACAGACAGTATAACTGTTGTGGACGCCAGGATCAGGATTGAAAAGTGATCAAGGCATGTTTTATTATAATAACATTGTTTTTATGGCTATATTCGAAACCGAAAACTGAATAAAATAGAATTAATCATATGATTATTAATCAGTTATCTATATTTCTTGAAAATAAATCAGGACGATTGACAGAAGTTCTGGAAGTGCTTGGAGAGGAAAATATCAGGATAACTGCGCTTAGTGTGGCTGATACTGCAGAATTCGGTATTCTGCGTATCCTGGTTTCCGACCCTGATAAAGCCCGGAAAATTCTCAAGGAGTATTCATTTACTGTTAACGTCACGGAAGTAATTTCCGTGATGGCACCTAATGAAGCACAACACTATGCACGCATTCTGAAGATCCTGTCCGATCGTGATATCAGCGTGGAATATACATATGCCTACTCAGTAGGTGAAAAGTCTATTATTATCCTCCGTTGCAGTAATCCGGAAGATGCCATCAGCGCTCTTAAGAGTCATGAACTGGATTTGTTGAAAGCCAGTGATTTATTTAAGATATGATAGAAGTGATCATTTTTAACATATAATTCAGGCATTTGTCGTTGGAAAAAAAACTTAATATGGAAATCTGGAATCGCCATTTTGAATGTATGGATAGGGAAGGTCTGAGGAGGATACAGGGCGAAAGATTAAGGGAAGCTGTTGAGAGAGTATATTTTAATGTACCTTATTACAGGCATAAGATGCAGGAGGCGGGTCTGGGGCCTGAAAGCATAAATTCCATTGATGATCTGTCGGAATTGCCTTTTACCACAAAGAATGATCTGAGAGATAATTACCCTTTTGGGCTGTTTGCTGTGCCGATGAGTGAGATTGTAAGGGTACATGCATCTTCGGGAACCACGGGTAAACCTACTGTGGTTGGTTATACAAGGAATGATATATCTACATGGTCGGAAGTAATGGCACGGACCCTCACGTGTGCAGGTGCCGACAGGAATGATTTCATCCAGGTGGCATACGGCTACGGTCTTTTTACCGGAGGTCTGGGACTTCATTACGGCGGAGAAAAGATAGGGGCATCAGTGATTCCCATTTCGGGAGGTAATACAACAAGGCAGATTCAGCTGATGCGCGATTTCGGGACAACGGTACTTGCATGCACTCCCTCGTATGCACTTTATCTTGCTGAAGCATTGCAGGAGAGTGGTATTGACCCGGCAGATATCAGGCTGAAGACTGGAGTATTCGGTGCCGAGCCCTGGACTGAGAACATGAGGAAGGAGATAGAAGACAAACTTAAGATAAAAGCTATTGATATATATGGCCTTAGTGAGGTGATAGGTCCGGGAGTAGCAAGTGAATGCCCGGTCCAGGAAGGCCTGCACATAAATGAAGATCATTTCTTTCCCGAGATCATCGATCCGGCAACACTTAAGCCACTGCCACCGGGAAGCACAGGTGAGCTTGTTTTTACTACTCTTACCAAAGAGGGGTTGCCTCTCATAAGATACAGAACACGGGATCTGACAAGGCTCAACTATGAAAAATGCAAATGCGGCCGGACAATGGTAAGGATGGAGAAGTGCCTGGGAAGAAGTGATGATATGCTGATTATAAGAGGCGTTAACCTGTTCCCTTCGCAGGTAGAGAGTGTGCTTCTTGAAATAAGCGAAACGAAACCACATTACCTGCTTATAGTTGACAGGGTAAATAACCTTGACACTCTTGAATTAAAAGTTGAGGTGGATGAAGCATTTTTCCAGGACAGGATCAGCCAGCTTGAATCGTTAAGGCAAAAGATTCAAAGCACGCTGGAAAATGCATTGGGTCTTGGTATTAAGGTGATGCTTGTGGAACCCAAGGCTATCGAACGCAGTGAAGGCAAGGCAAAACGTGTAATTGATAAACGTAAATTTTGAGTTTTTAAGATGACAGCACTTCCAATATCAGGTGAGACACTCGTTAATATGGCAAAAAAACTTGGTATCCCTTCACCGGGAACAAGTTCGATAAGAGAGATAGTACACCTTACAAATAAACTTGAGAAGCTTACAGGAATCAAATATATAAGGATGGAGATGGGTGTGCCGGGCCTGCCGACTCCTACAGCCGGTATTGAGGCTGAGATTGCTGCTCTGAATGAAGGAGTATCAGCTATATATCCCGATATTAACGGTATAGAACCCCTG
>DATFLA010000413.1:0-7089 GCA_035268305.1 Bacteroidales bacterium
TATAGCCTCAGACATAGTCGGATGAGGATGTATTGCTTTAATAATCTCGTGGCCTGTTGTTTCCAGTTTTCTTGCAACAACAATCTCTGATATCATCTCTGTAACATTGGCTCCTATCATGTGAGCACCAAGGAGTTCACCATATTTGGAATCAAAGATAAGTTTCACAAAACCGTCTTTGGCTCCGGCAGCGCTGGCTTTACCTGAGGCTGTATATGGAAATTTACCTACCTTAATATCATAACCTGCCTTTTTTGCTGCTTCCTCTGTCATGCCACAGGATGCTATTTCAGGGTTTGTATATGTACAGGCCGGTATATTATTGTAATCTAGTGGTTCAACATCCAGTCCGGCTATCTTCTCAACGCACAGGATACCTTCCTGGGAAGCAACATGTGCCAGTGCCGGACCATGGACAATATCGCCTATTGCATAAATACCCTGCACGGAGGTCCTGTAATAATCGTCAACAACCACCTTTCCCTTCTCGGTTTTAATTCCGGCTTGTTCAAGACCTATCCCTTCAAGGTTAGCGGTAACACCCACAGCCGACAGGACAATATCTGTTTCCACAACCTCATTGCCCTTTGGTGTTTTAATACTGACCCGGCATTTTTCTCCTGAGGTATCAACCGACTCAACCGAAGAGTCAGTCATGATCTTCATTTTCATCTTTTTAAACGACCTCTCAAGTTGCTTAGATACTTCTTCGTCTTCATTCGGCACCAGGCGTGGAAGAAACTCAACGAGGGTGATATCGGTTCCTATCGACCTGTAAAAGCCTGCAAACTCACTGCCAATAGCTCCTGAGCCAACAACTACCATAGACGAAGGTTGTTTAGGAAGGGTCATCGCCTCCCTGTAACCGATCACCCTCACCCCGTCCTGCTTAAGATTAGGGAGCTCTTTCGACCTTGCCCCGGTGGCTAGGATGATATTTTTGGCTGTGTATGCCTTCCTGTTTCCATTTTCATCCTCTACTTCTACCGATCCTTTACCTGTCAGTCGTCCGTATCCCTTAAGATGTTCAATATTATTCTTCCTGAAAAGGAACTGTATACCCTTGCTCATTCCTTCAGCCACCGTACGGCTGCGTGATATCATTGCTTTGAAATCGGGTTTCACCTCGCCGATTACAGAAACACCATATTCGGCAGCATGCGTGAAATAGTCAAAAACCTGTGCGCTTTTAAGTAACGCTTTTGTCGGGATACAGCCCCAGTTAAGGCAGATACCTCCCAGCTCAGCTTTTTCCACTACTCCCACTTTCATTTTAAGTTGTGATGCCCTTATGGCAGCTACATAACCTCCCGGTCCGCTGCCAATTACTATAAGATCATAATCCATTGTATGTTATTTAATTATTATTCTCTCTGAATTATTAAACCTCCATATTTTCAAAAAGTTCGCTTTGCGCGGTATATAAGATATCATCAGATGGCTGCTTTTTCAACCATACCTCTCCTCGTGAGTCTCTTAACTATCTTAGCCCCGATCCATAATACAACGAGTGTAAAAATAACTGTTGCACCCACCGGGATTCCGGCAAAATATGATATTGCATAACCTCCTGTTGTTCCTGCAAATCCGGCTACTACCGACCATGTTACAATTTTCAGGTACGACCGGGTAAAAAGCATGGCAATATTAGGTGGAATTGTAAGAAGCGATAAAACAAGGATCACTCCTGCCATCCTTATATTGAGTACTATTGTTAGTGCAATGAGCGCTGTCGTTACGTATTTCAGTATGTCGACATAGGATGAATAGGTTCTTGCAAACATTTCATCAAAAGAGATATACAGTATACTCCGGTAGAAAGCTGCAAAATAGACAATAAGTATAACAGACATAACACCTAGTGCAATAATATCTGCATTTGTCACTGTGAGAATACTACCGAACAGGTAGCCCATCAGGTCGGGTGAATAGCCGGGTGTAAGGTAAATGAATATAATACCAGTAGCCATTCCGAAGGCCCACAGGATACCGATCGCCGAATCCTCCCTTATCTTTTGCCTCACAGACAGGTATTCAACTCCAAGGGCAGAAGCAATACCGAATACAGCAGCTCCTACAATTGGGTTGATACCTGCAAAATACCCGATACCGATACCACCGAAGGAGGCATGAGTTATACCGCCACTGAGGAAGACCATTCTCCTGGACACAATGTATGTACCTGCCAGACCGGCAGTAATGCTGGCGAACACAGCTCCCAGCAATCCTTTAATTATAAAATCATATTGAAAAATACTACTTCCCACCATTATGAAATTTTAGAACTGTATGCGGCACCTCTCCATGAGTAATAAGTTGTATAGGGCACCCGTAAGCCAGCAGATCCTGGCTTGTGATCTCAGACGACGGGTGATAATGAAGTGACCTGTTAACACAGGCAAATGACTTTATATGTTGTGAGATGGTACCCACATCATGCGATACCATCAGGATAGCCATCCTTCTATTAAGTATTCTTAGTTTCTCGTAAAAATCATTTTCAAATGTCGAATCCACAAAATTGCCGGGTTCATCCAGCAATAACAGTTTGGGATCTCCTATTATGGCACGACCCAGAAAAATTCTTTGCATCTGTCCGCCCGATAATTCATTTAGTGCAGCATCAGCCATCTCCGACAAGCCAAGTTCTTCCATTACAAAATCAGCCTTCTTTTTATCTGATGAAGACATCCTGCTCACAAGGCCCTTTTGAATCATCAGTCCCGACAATACAATATCCTTAACAGTTACCGGGTAATTGGCATCTCCAGTAGATATCTGAGGAAGGTAACCTATCCGTCTGGCGCTTATCAGCTCATTATTAAAAACTATCTTACCGCCCGATGGTCTCAGTAGTCCTAAAATTACCTTCAGCAGAGTTGTCTTACCCCCTCCGTTGGGACCAATCACCCCAATGAAATCATTCTCAACAACTCTGAGATTGACATCCCTGAGTACGATACTGTTACCGTACGCAGCTGATACTGACTTCATTTCAAAAAGGTATGCCATATTACTGTTGTTTTGCACTTTTTTCAAGACTGTCATAAACAGCATCAATCGCATCTGAGGTGGAACGCAGCCAGTCGCCTGACAAGGGATCAATTGTAACGAGGCCTGCTCCCACCTGCTGAGCTATTGTCTTTGCCGCCTTTTCATCAAACTCACGCTGAACAAAAATAACTTTTATATTGTCTTTCCGTGCAATATCTATAAGATCTCTCATATGCGATGGCGATGGTTCTTTTCCTTCATATTCCACCGGTATCTGTTCAAGACCATAGTCTCGTGCCAGGTATGTAAGATCGGGGTGAAAGATCATAAATGCTTTATTGGCGGCAGAAGAAAAGAGTCTTTCAGCCCTCTTATCCAGGGAATCGATCTTCAGTAACAATGAATCATAATTTGCCTGGTATACGGCACTGTGTGAAGGGTTCAGACCTGTAAGGAAATTTTTGACAGATGATGCCATTATTAGCCCGGATTTGGGGGAAACCCAGAAATGCGGGTCAACACCCTCATCGCCATGGCTGTGAGGTGATGAAATAAGGTTTATGCTATCGCCAAGTGCCAGGTGCTTCATAGCGCTGTTTGTTTCATAAAAGCGATTTAGCCATGTCTTTTCAAACCCCATATAACCATCGCTTATAAAGGCAGACGACCTGCTAAGCTTTGTCACCTGATCGGGATAAGGTTCATATACATGTGGGTCGGCGCCCGGGGGAACCATTACATTAATCGTGAAATCATTTCCACCTATTGCTTCAACAAAATACCGAAACGGCTCAATGCTGACTGTTATGATCTCCTTCCCCGGCTTGTTGTCATGCCTGCCGCATGAAAGTGTCATAGCTATGAACAAAAAGAAAACAACTTTTTTCATAGAAAAATATTCAGTGCAGGTTACAAATTTAACATATAACAGAACAAAAGGGAAAGTGTTGCAAATAAAATAATATAAGCTATTTTTGAATATGGTTACACATCTTACCACCTCTTTCACACCAATGAGGAACAAAGGAGAAATGCTTGCGGAAATACTGAAAAAGTTCAGAGATTGTTATTTCTTTCTGCATAACACGAAGGAACTGTCTGTGGCAGAGAAGATCATGAATGAAGGTTTTATCTTTGAGAGGCAGCTTGAACACTCTACTGACCGTGTTAATCCCTATGAACCCATAGAGATAGCTTATTTCCTTTTACAGAGGAAAGAATATGGCAAATACACAATTATTATAGCCATTCCCAGGAGTATATACGATCAGTATTCCGGATTGTCAAACAGTAAAAACACGGAGATAGAAGAGATACTAAGTGCTACAAGTCCTTATGTTGGCGATAATGATGAACTTATATATACAGTATCTCAGCATCATGTTCTGGGAATATATAATGACACCAGGTCTGAATTCATTCAGAACAAAAAATGGGATCCGTTTTTCAATAATTATACTTATAAACAGAATATGGATAAGCAGAATTTTCAGGATATAAACGTCAAAAAATGATGAAATCTTAAACATAGAGCCTGTTCGTACTACATACAGTCGGGCAGGCTTAGGGTTTAAATTTAAATCTTGAAACAGACTATAACCTTTTTTAGAATAACAGCATATTACCTTAAAGCTATTTATTAAATAACCGTCATATGAAAAACCCTTTGAAATACCTGATCATCAGTACAATACTAGTTTTTATTTTTTCTTCTGCCGGGGCACAGTATTCCGATTATAAAACTATGTCGCAGAATATAACATCACTTGGCAACGAATATCCGTCCTTGTGCTCTGTGAAGACACTTGTTAAAACAGCCGGAGGGAAAGATATAATGGCTGTCACCATTGGCACAGGCGACAAGGATAATAAACCGGCAATAGCAATTGTTGGTGGTGTTGAAGGAAGCTATGTGCTCGGACCTGAGCTTGCTTATGGTTTTGCTTCATCCCTGCTTCGTGATGCGGGGAAAGCTGAAATTAAATCGCTGCTCGAAAAAATGACTTTTTATATCCTGCCTAATGTCAGTCCCGATGCCACGGAACAGTTTTTTTCTGATCTTAAGTATGAAAGGAACATTAATGCCAGGTCAACAGACGATGACCGTGATTTTGTTACCGGAGAGGATCCCTTCGAAGACCTTAACCACGACGGAATGATAACGCAGATACGTGTAAAGGATCCGGAAGGTACATGGCGTATCAGTAAAAAGGATAAAAGGGTAATGTTACCCGCCGACCTTTCAAAAGGAGAGACAGGTGATTATAAAGTAATGTCTGAAGGCATTGATAATGACCAGGATGGTAAATTCAATGAGGATGGTGAAGGAGGAGTGGATTTTAACAGGAACTTCACTTATGATTATGAAGAATACGGGCTTAATGCCGGTCTTTACCCTGTTTCCGAACCGGAGGTAAAGGCTGTTGCCGATTTTCTGTATGACAGGTTCAATATCTATGCCGTATTTGCCTTTGGTCCCCAGGATAACCTTGGGCAGCCCCCCGGGGCAGCTGATAATCCGCGATCCGGAAGGCGTATTGTTTCAATAATGAAATCTGACGAGGTGATCAACAGGCTTGTCTCTGATACATATCATAAGATAACAGGGGCAAAAGGATCTCCTCCGGCTATAAAGGAAAATGGAAATTTTGCTGACTGGGTTTATTACCATTACGGAAGATACAGTTTCAGCACTCCGGGCTGGTGGTTTCCTGCAGATAAGGGACAGAACCGGGAAGAGGCATTCCTTGAGTATGCCGCTTCGCATGGGATGAACGATGTCTTTGTTCCCTGGACGGAGATTAATGATCCGGATTTCCCCGGCAAAACAGTTGAAGCAGGCGGGATGAAGCCATTTTCCATGATCGATCCTCCGGCTGACACCATCCCTGTTATTACAGAAAATACTTACAGGTTCATTATTGCTGTTGCTGAAATGCATCCCGAACTTGAGTTTATTAATACAAAGGTTGAGGATGCCGGTGAGAACATCTATCGTATCTCACTTGATCTTCATAACAGGGGAGTGTTTGCGACCTGTACCGAGGCAGGCGACAGGAATATATGGACCAGGATCATGAGAATCAGTATTGAACCCGGCAGGGGGCAGTCTCTTCTCAGCGGTGACAGGGTGGCAAGGATAAACCGTCTTGAAGGCGACCGGACCACTTCATACAGCTGGCTTGTCAGGGGAAAAGGTCATGTAAAAATCACAGCCGGTGCACTTAATACCGGGACAATAACATCCGATATCGAACTTCAATAAAATAAAAAGACACTCCGATTATGAAAAAGAACCTTATATATATACTTCTTGCTTCACTTTTACTACTTACATCCCATAGGGCAGACGGACAAAAAGAAGACCTCTTCTTCCATGCTGCAGGTTCCCCTGAGAATCCGAAGGTGGAAACGTCGTGGAATAAATATTATACCTATGAGGGAGTTGTTGACCTCTGTACCCGCCTTGCAAAAGCCTATCCCGGTCTTGTTACAATGGAATCGATTGGAAAATCATACCAGGGTCGCGATATCATTGTGCTGACTATTACGGACAAGAGTGTTTTAAAACCGGACGAGAAACCCGGATTCTGGATAGATGGGAACATACATTCGGTGGAGCTTCAGGGAACTGAATTTGCACTTTACACAGCCTGGTACCTTTGTGAGATGCATGATGAGAATGAGTTTATCCGGCAGTTGCTGAAAGATAAAACATTCTATATCGCTCCAACAATCAATCCCGATGCCAGGGAATACTTCACAAATGTTGGAATGCCTCCCAGGTCGGGAATGGCACCAAGAGACAACGACCGCGATGGTAAATATGATGAAGATGGCTACGACGACCTGAACAACGACAAGAATATCAGTCAGATGAGAAGGAAAAACCACAATGGTCGCTATAAAGAGGATCCAAAAGATCCGAGGAGAATGATAAGGGTGGAACCAGGAGAAAAAGGAGACTATGAACTTCTGGGTTATGAAGGGATCGACAATGACGGTGATGGTCTTGTCAACGAAGACGGACCGGGCGGATACGATGGAAACCGCGACTGGGGATTTAACTGGGAACCCAACTACGTACAGTATGGT
>DATFLA010000414.1:0-6969 GCA_035268305.1 Bacteroidales bacterium
GTTATTGGGCTGGCAAACTGAAGGCTTACAGATTCCAGCCCTTTTGTTACAGGATTATCGGCAAACCTATGAATTACAGGCAAGTACGGAAACTGGACCGGAGTGGTCATTGTAAAACCACCCTGTTGTTGTTGTATCCCTACTACGCTACAATTTGCATCGATAACAAAACTATCAGATATCGATACACCTTTCTTCTTCAGCCAGTCTTCCAATCCATTACTGAATGATGTTCCCGTGGCATTCCGAAAATTACCACTGACACGATTAACGGCAAGTAAGATATTACCCCCGCCTGAGAGGAACCTGTCGAGTATAGCCAGCTGTGGTGCAGGTATTGTATCCTGGGGCCTTATGATAGCTATTGTCCTGAACTTATCGGGAATTGTTGTTGTGTCGGTCAGTGTTAATGGTTCAACGTCGTAAAGCACCCTCAATTCTGTATAGACACGGGCTATTTCATTTATCTCGGGTTCCCCGTGCCCCTGGATAATAGCTATTGCAGGCTTATTTACAACCGACAATTTCTTAATAGCACTTGATAGTGCATATTCCATTGCCGACCCTGGCTGTATAAAAGGAATCTTTTCCTTGTCCTCCCCCATGGAAACCACTGCGCCCATGTAAGCTTTCTGCTGTTTCACCTGGTCCTTATCCCTTACATTAATCATAACAGGCTGTATCCCGTTCTGTACTGCTTCCTTCTCAAGTTCCGGACTTTCATTTGGGTTGACGAATTTGTATACAACCATACCATCTGATCTTCTACCATACTCAGTAAGCATATCCTTAAGATTATCGGACACATTGCTTATGTTTGGAGGAAGATCCCTTGAGAAATAGGCTGTTATTGTAACAGGCCTGTCTAGGTTCTTAAGAATGTCTTTGGTAGCCTGACTCAGAGTATATTCCCTGCCTTCGGAAAGATCCAGCCTGAAGCTGTAACTTGCTGCAAGGATATTTACTATAACAACAATGACAGACACCAGTATTATTGTCGTTGATATTTTAAATGATTTCATTCTCTGATTACTTTTATAAATCCGTCTTAGAGTATTATTTATTTACTGTATGCATTTCTCCTTGAAAGAGAAACCTCCGAAAGAAATAACCCCATAAAAATTATTGAACCGAAATAAACAAGATCCCTGGAATCAACTACGCCCCTTGAAAGGCTTTCAAAATGCGTACTCAGGCTCAATGAGTTAATAATACTGCCCATAACACCGGTCATACTTCCTGCCACTACCTCAAAAATTATATGAAAGAACAAGCCTATAAACAGGGCTGTAAGAAAAGCAACTATCTGGTTACTTGTAATGCTGCTGGCAAACATCCCTATGCTTGCATAAGCTGCACTCATCAGAATGAGTGCAAGATATCCGCATAAGGTACCGCCGGCATCAAGGTTCCCTAGTCGCGAAATCGTAATTACATAGGGCAAAGTAAAAGCCAGTGCAATTACAATAAGTAACATTGTAGCAATGTACTTGCCCAGGATAACCTGTCGGTCTGTCACTGCCTTGGTAAGCAGCATTTCAATAGTACCTGTCTTTTTTTCTTCCGAGATAAGCCTCATTGTAAGGGCAGGAGTAAAGAAGAACAGGGTCCAGTAGGCTATTGAAAAGAAGGTCTTCAGACTGGCCTGACCCACAATGAAAATGTCTGCGCCTGAAATCCAGGTAAAGAAACCGCTGAAGCCAAGGAAGAGTACAAGCATAACAAAGGCTATCAGCGAATCAAAAAAGGAGTTTAATTCTCTGCTGGCAATTATCCAGATTGTTTTCATTTGTAAATATTTTTATAATTAGATCAGCCGGAACAGGCATCTGATTAACCAGTCCTGATTCCCGGCGGTTATGAAATATCCGCAGGTCATCCGGATATTATTTAATTCATTGTTAAATTTCTGAAGATGTCCTCAAGCCTTGCTTCCACAGGTGTCATCTCAGTAAGTATCCAGTTATTGCTGACACAGAGGTGAAAGATATCTCTTCTTATTTCCTGGGAACTGCACTGTATATCGAATTTATTCAGTTTTCTGTCGGCAAATTCAACCATCGACACATCATTTAGTGAGTTAAGTGCTTTATAGATGGTATCGGCATCACCATCCTCGATCTTAACTCTTAGTATGTCCGAACCGTGAGCCTGTTTCCTTAGCGTATCGGCTGTCCCGTCAGCCACTATCCTGCCCTTGTTTATAATAAAGATCCTGTCGCATGTTGCTTCAACCTCAGGAAGGATATGGGTACTCAGGATAACTGTTTTTTCTCTTCCCAGCTCACGGATAAGCTTACGTATCTCAGCTATCTGGTTCGGATCAAGCCCTGATGTAGGCTCATCGAGAATAAGTATCTCAGGATTATGTATCAAAGCCTGGGCAAGACCTACCCTCTGCTGGTATCCTTTCGATAGTTCGTTGATTTTTTTATGCTTCTCCCTGTTTAAACCGGTCGTTCTGATCATTTCAGCCACCCTTGCCGGTATATATGTTTTTTCAACCCCCTGCAGCCTGGCACAGAAAGTAAGAAAATCAATTACAGGCATATCATCATAGAGAGGATTGCTTTCTGAGAGATAGCCTATGTGTTTCTTAACTTCAAGTGAGTTTCCGGTAACAAGTTTGCCACCAACAAAAACCCGGCCTTCGTCGGCCGCGATGTAATTTGTTATAATTTTCATGGTGGTAGTCTTACCGGCACCGTTAGGTCCGAGAAAACCAAGTATTTCTCCTGTTGCCACCTTCAGGGAGATGTTGTCAACTGCCTTTTGATTACCGTACCTTTTCGTGAGATTTTCAATGACTATATCCATAAGAAATAATTCGTTTAAAATTATACTTCAGATAAAAAACCACGAAAATTATAATACGATAAAGTAAGATGAAAATATCCCGGGTTAAAGTTATGTTAAATGTTATTTCCGGCGGTCCCTGAAAGAATCGCTTATCTTATCGGCAAAAGTCTTGCCTCCCAGGGCTGTTATGACAATAAGAAGAGCACTAATTGTTATGAATATTGTTGAGAATCCGATAATTACTATTTCCCTGGCCACGTCGAGTTCCACTAAAGCGATGGCAGAGAAAAATATGAGTATCAGTATCTTAAAAAACTTGGCTATGAGTGAAGCTCTTGGAATCTCTTCCCTGTGCAGTGATTTAAAAATTGACCTCTCCGTCCACCACGCAAGCAGCCAGCCCAGACCGAATATTGCAACCGCTATTATAATCTTGGGAAGAAACAGAATGCCCTTGCTCAGGAGATCAGACAACATTGTAAGCTTCCATGCAATAAGGGCATTATCAAAAAATAATAAAAAGACAAGTGCAAAACCGATATTACCAATCATATTATACAAACCGTATCTGACATCCGCCTTTGAAAATTCAGCCTGCCATCTTGAACGTCTTAGAAACCGGTCCACCCTTAACAATATTGAAATCTGGATTAGAATCCTTTTTATTATCCATCCTATGATCCATCCAATAAGCACAAGCACTATTCCGGCCAGGAAACTGGGCAGATATGAAATAATATTATCTGCCAATCCGGTGAACTGATCCTGAACTCTTGTTTCCATGTCTTGCCTCCGTTAATTTTTTTGTGGTTTAAACAATGATACTAAGAAGGATTCTCTCTCTTCATATTCCTTTATCCACAGGACAGGACAATTAACCTGCTCTGTTATTTCCCTTACTATGGATTTGGCAAAAAGTAACTCGAAGAAGTCACCCGTCTTGCCACCCATAAGCATAAGGTCGCTGTTAAGTGATAACTTAATTATACCCTGAAGGATATCAGCATCAACAGCAGTTTCAATTTTTGCTTCTATATTGTTTTCAGAAAGAACAGTGTTTACCTGGTCTATCTTTTTCTGCTGTTCCTCTATCGTTGTATCGGGATTGAATACTATACCAAATTTAATATCGGCACCAAAATATTCCTTTAAGGCCGGGGTGATCTCAGCTGCCAGTTGTGTATGTATGTCGCCGCTGTAAGGAATAATTATGTTCTTTATCCTGCCGGGCTTTATCCTGCCATGAAGTATAGCTACCTCGGTGGTCGATTTCTGCAGGATGGAATCGATAACAGATGAAAAATACCTCTCAAAGAAATTGCTCCTTTTTTCCCTGTTCATAATAATAAAGTTGCAGTCTTCTTCGACATAAGTATCATAAATACCTCTTGATATACGGTGTGATATCTTAATTATCGATTTTGAAGGTATCTCAGAGGCTTCAGCAAGATTCTGTGCCTCCTGCATAAGTTCATCAGCCATGTCTGTTTTTTTAATACCTCCCTTAAGCTTTTCACCTTCAGCTAATTCGACTATATATAGAAAAACAAGTCTGGCATTATGTTTCTTTGCTATTGCAAATGCCAACTGTGAAATACTCGATAAACTTGTCTTATCAGATAAGTACACAAGGATATTATATTCTTTCTTTGAAATCTGCTCAAGTGTCCTGACTTTCCTGATATGTTCCACTTCCCTTTTGGAGGCATAAAACCTGTAAACCAAAAGACCCATACTGCTCCATATAAGTGTTACAATCCATGCAAGTATACTGTATTTAAACATATAAATGGCAAGGAAGAGCAGGAGTAGTATACCGGCAATAGATAGATAAGGGAACAATGGGGTAGTGAATCCCCTGTCGAGATCTTTTCTCTTTTTCCGGAGATTTATCATGGCAAGGTTTACCTGCAGGAAAAGCAGCAGGAACATTATATCAGCAGCACTTGCCACATCCTCAATGGGAAGGGAAACAGCCATAAGTATTATAATCACCAGCGATACCATTATGGACCAGTGAGGAGTAAAATTCCTGGGATGGACTTTACTGAAAAACGTCGGGAAATTTCGGTCACGTCCCATAGCAAATGCTACCCTGGAAGATGAAAAAATTGTGGCATTCAGAGCTGATATTGTTGAAATCAAGCCACCAATAAGAAGCATGATACCACCACCCTTGAAAAAGTTTCTGGCCACATCGACCAAAGCGATCTCTTTTTTCTCAGCAAGGTAAGCCCAGGGGGTCATCCCATCAGGTTTGACAGTGCCAATTGCCGTTATTGCCACAAGTATATAAATCGGAACCACAATAATAAGTGACAGGAATACTGCTCTCGGAATATTTTTCCGCGGATTCTTTATCTCCTCCGAGCTCTGTGCTATCACCTCGAAGCCCTGAAATGCAATGAAGGTAAGGCCCATTGCTTTGAAAACACCTGAAAAACCATTCGGTAAAAACGGGCTGAACGTTGCCTGCCAGTCACCTTTCCTGGCAATTAACTCAATCCCGAAACCAATAAATATTAAAAGAATAATAATTTTCGTAATGGTAACAAGGTTACCTATCTTCCCTGTTTCCGATGCTCCCTTGAAATTGACATAGGCAAAGAGGATGGCAGTTCCTGCTGCAAGTATCTTCTGAGGTGATAAAAATCCCCAGTGAGGCATCACAATTGCAAACTCGCCGAGAACATGTTCGAAATAGGCTCCGAACCCAAGCGCATAAAGGCTACAGGCAACGGCATGAGCAAACCAGCTCATCCATCCCGACAGGAAGCCATTCCATTTCGGAAGGCCTTCCTTAACCCATAGATATCCTCCCCCGGCATCGTGATAACATGACCCCAGCTCTGCATACGACATAGCTGTAAGAAGGGCGATGACGGCATTAAGAATAAAAGTAAGAATAAGACCGGGCCCTGCAACCCCGGCAGCAATTCCTATCAGGACAAAGATTCCTGCCCCTATCATGGCACCCACCCCTATAAGAGTAGCATCCAGGAGGCTCATCTCACGGGCCAGGCGAATTTCGGTATTAAAGTTTTTCATCCTTTGCGATTCGAATATGTAAAGATAAAGATATTTGCCAATCCCTTACCCTGTAGGATCAAATAGAAACATTATCCTAGTATGTTTGCACAAGCCTCAGTATTAAATGGCCACAACCGGAAAACAGTATTTAGTTAATATTGTTTTAATTTTATGCATATGATTAACGTAAGAGTTCAGATATAAATATTATTCTATCGTGCCTGTTACTATAAATATTTACAAATCATGAAATTAAAAAGCATTAATCCCTTCGACAATTCAGTCATTGAGGAATTCAATGAATATTCTGAAGAAACGATTGAAAAAATCATATCCGCGTCAGGGGAAATCTTTGAAAAATGGGAAAAAACAGAATTCTCAGCAAGAAGGACACTGTTGAATAAAGTAGCAGAAATATTACGTACAAACCTGGCAATATATGCGGAAACAATCACACATGAGATGGGAAAGCCCGTCAGGGAATCAATGGCAGAGATTGTAAAATGTGCCTGGGTCTGTGAATATTATGCTGAGAACGGTGAGAATTTTCTTGGCAAAGAAGTTATTAAAACGGATGCTGATACCAGTTATGTAAGCTATGAGCCACTGGGTACCATACTGGGAATAATGCCCTGGAATTTTCCTTTCTGGCAGGTTTTCCGCTTTGCTGTACCTACACTAATGGCCGGCAATACAGTAGTTCTGAAACATGCTTCAGGTGTTCAGCAATGTGCCAGGCACATTGAGAAGATCTTTGGAGATGCCGGATTCCCCGAATATGTTTTCAGCAATATAGTGGCCGGATCGGGTAAGGTAAAAATGATAATAGACAACCCTGTTATTAAGGCTGTGTCGCTGACAGGTAGCACTGAAGCAGGAAAAAATGTTGCCGGTAGAGCAGGCAGCATGATCAAAAAATCTGTTCTGGAACTGGGAGGAAGTAATGCTTTTGTGGTTCTGGAAGACGCTGACCTTGACAAGGCTGTCGATATCGGCATAAAGGCAAGGATGATGAATGCCGGTCAGAGTTGTATAGCAGCCAAACGTTTTATTTTACACGAAGCTGTTGCAGATGAATTCATCGATTTATTCAAAAGGGGAATTAATAATTTAAAACAGGGCGACCCTATGAATGAAAAC
>DATFLA010000415.1:0-4421 GCA_035268305.1 Bacteroidales bacterium
ATTGTGGTGGCCTGCAGAACATACTGTATAGGCATTCCTGCACGTCGTCCTCCGAATGTGGACTGTTGCATAACCATAGCCCTGGCCTTTGTCTTTTTCCTGAGTACTGCACTCAACTGGTCAGCAATATCCTGCTGAGAACGGTCTCTTTTATTCGGTTTAACAAGAGTCATTCTTACAAAGCCGCCTCCGCCGCGTACCATTGAAATAATGCTGTTTTGTTCAGGGACAAGCTCTTCTACTGTTTTTGCAATATCATCAATATAGGCAAGATTGAACTCATAAGTTGATCCTTCCTGGGCTATTGTGTTGATATTTATCTGCGACCTGTCTTCCAGTGGTGCCATTTCAGCAGGAATTGATTTCCATAACAGTACGATAAGGCCGAAAGACATGATAAGGATAATAAATGTTATTCGCCTGTGTTCCAGGAAATTCTCCAGTAACCGTTTGTATCCGTTATTAAGGTCGTTAAAGAATTTTTCCGTTTTCCTGAAGAACCAGCTGTGCTTTGCCTCGTGTTTAAGGAGTTTTGTAGACACCATCGGTGTAAGTGAAAGGGCGAGAAAAGCAGATATCCCGACTGTTCCGGCCATCACCACAGCAAACTCACGGAAAAGTCTTCCTGTAATACCCTGAAGGAATACTATAGGGAAGAAAACAGAGATAAGAGTAATGGTTGTTGAAATAATTGCGAAGTATATTTCTTTGGAACCTTCAAGTCCGGCCTTAACAGGCGGCATTCCCTTTTCAACCTTGACATAAATATTTTCCATTACAACTATAGCATCATCCACCACTATTCCGATGGCAAGTACAATGGCCAACAGGGTAAGGACATTTATGGAGTAATCGGCAAGGTACATAATAAAGAATGCTCCGATAAGGGAAACGGGGATAACCATAATAGGTATCAATGTAGCCCGCCAGTTACGGAGAAAGAAATATATTATTATAACAACAAGGAAAAAAGCTATGTAGATAGTATCCTTAACCTCTTTTATAGATGATCTGATGTATTCGGTATTATCGAAGCCCACCTTGATCACAACATCTTCAGGAATGTCTTTTTTAATATAATTCAATCGACGATATACCTCATCAACAATATCTATCTGGTTGGATCCGGGCTGTGGCACTATTGCTGTACCAACCATCGGAACACCATCACGCTTTAGAATCCCCCTGATGTCCTCCGGACCAAGTTCTGCCCTGCCAATGTCTTTAAATCTAACTATCTGATTTCCAGATTGTTTAATAATGAGGTCGTTAAACTCCTTTGGCGTGCTCATAAGTCCAAGGGTCCTAATTGTAAGCTCAATATTGTCGCCTTCAATGGATCCGGATGGAAGTTCAATATTCTCTCTCGCGATAGCATTTCTCACATCCATCGGAGTCAGTTTATACCCTGCGAGTTTTACAGGATCAAGCCATAAGCGCATAGCATATCTTTTCTGGCCCCATATCATCACTCCACTAACTCCCGATATTGTTTGAAGCTGTTCCTTGATTGTAAGTTCAGCTATTTCAGAAATTTCAAGAAGAGATCTTTTTTTGCTCTCAATTGTGAGGAACATTATCGGACTTGCATCTGCGTCAGCTTTGGCTACAACAGGGGGATCACAGTCGCGGGGAAGCATTCTCATTGCCTGTGACACTTTGTCTCGTGTATCATTTGCTGCAGTTTCCATATCAACAGACAATTCAAATTCTACAGTGATTGTACTGCTGCCCTGGCGGCTGACACTGGTGAGTGACCTGATACCCGGAATACCATTTATTGACTGTTCGAGTGGTTCCGTTATCTGGGTTTCAATAACATCTGAATTGGCTCCGGGATATGAAGTACGTACGGAAATTATAGGTGGATCAACACTTGGGAACTCACGTATTCCAAGGTAAGAGATACCCACGGCTCCAAGAAGAAGGATCACAATAGCAAACACTGTTGCTAATACCGGTCTGTTTATACTTACTGATGATAAACTCATTATCTGTCCCTTCTTAATTATTTAAAATCACACTGTCAAGCACAACCGGGATATTCTCCCTTAATTGCATAATACCTGAAGTGATTAGTGTGTCGCCGAATTTAAGCCCCTGTGTGACCTGTACATTGGCTTCAGTTCTCAGTCCGGTCTTTATTTTTATTGAATGTGCTTTCCCATTGTTATAAATAAAAACCTTTTCACCGTCCATCTCAGGAATTACTGATTCAGACGGTACTGATATTGCATCGTCAATTTTAGACATCTGCAGTGTAATACCGGCATAGCCCCCCGTTTTAAGTTCTTCTTTCGAATTAGGATATAAAGCACGGAGAACGATTGTTCGTGTATCTATGTCTATTTTAGGATCAATGGCATAGACACTTGCATGGAATATTTTATCAGTTCCATCTATCACAAAAGTTACCGGGTAACCTTTCTGAATTTCCTGTGCATACTTTTCAGGAATTGTGAATTCGATTTTTATCGGGCTTGCCTTTATCAGCCTGGCTATTTTGGTTGTCGAATTAGTGAAACTGCCTTCACTGACATATCGCAAACCTATTATACCATCGAAAGGTGCCCGGAGTTCTGTTTCAGCAATACGGGCTTTTATTAAATCTATATCGGCATTAATGCTCTGAACATCTGTAACAATCTGATCATAACTCTCCTGGCTTATTGCATCCTTGTCGAGCAGACTTCTCTGCCTGAATTCCTTGGCCTGGGCAAGCTTAAGCTGTGCTTCAAGCTTTTCAAGTTGCGCCTGAAGGGGGCGGTCATTGATTTTGGCCAGGAGATCTCCTTTCTTTACATGTGTTCCTTCTGTAAAATTAATTCCGACAATCTTGCCGGAAGTTTCAAATGCAAGGTCAACTTCCTCATCAGGTTTAAGGGTACCTGTCGATTTGACAAGTTCGCTCATGAAGGTAGGCTTAATAATGTAACCTATCGCATTAAGTGGTTGCTGGCTTCTTCTTATAAAAGAAGCTTTATTATCCTGTCCGGAAAGACTTTTTACTATAAGTGGCTTGTATTTAGGATAAAAGATGATACTGGCCAGAAATATTACTATGATGATAGTAACCGTTAACCTGAGTTTCTTGTTCATTTTTAGTTTTTTGAGTTACCGTATTCCTGTATCAGCCACAAACAATGTTTTTTACAACCCAAAATGATGTATAACATCCTGTGATTGATCCAGGTTAATCTATTGCGCAAAAGTAGGTATTAATTAATTCAGACTTTTTGTTCGGTTTCTAAATTAATGTTAAATAATCCTAAAAAACATTAATAGCTTTTTGATGCTTTTATATATACTTTTTAAATTAAATTTGAAAACGGAAAAATTTTAAACTATGATTCAAAGGATACAATCAATATACCTGTCGCTTATAACTATTCTATCCTTGCTGCTTTTTAAGAGTGGAATGATGAAATTCACAGGTGATGCAGGTTCTGTTATGACAATAACTTTTAACGGCCTTTTAAAAGGGAATGGTACCGGTGATTTAGAATTAGTGCAGCCTCTGATTATTATAACTGTATTGATTGTGATGCTTGCCCTGGTACCTTTTATTACATTGTTCCTGTTTAAAAAGAGAAAAATTCAGCTTGTTTTTTCAAAAATAGTGATAGTATTGGCTGTATTATTTACAGTAGTTTCCGGATATTATGCATATCATGTTATGAATGAATATAGTGTCAGGATACTGCCTGCCCTGAAATCGATAATCCCTGTGCTTACACTGTTATTTTCTGTTCTTGCCTACAGGGGAATAAAAAAAGATGACGACCTTGTCAGGTCTTATGACAGGTTAAGGTAGGGTACAAATACCGTTTTATTAGTGCCTCAGTAAAAAACAGTTTTCTTATCAGATTATGTGAAGGTTTTCCTGGTTTGTGATCTTTTCACAATAGTAGCATTTTAGTGCTACATTTTTCTTTGATACTACCCTGAATCGCGTAGTGACATCTTCAAAATTGGTTATGCATTTTGGATTCATGCATTTAGCTATACCTACAATATTATCCGGAACTACAACATCTCTTTTTTCAACTACCTCATAATCCCTGATTATATTTAGCTTGGCATCAGGAGCAACAAGAGCTATCCTGTTTATATCCTCATCCTGGAAGAATACTCCTGCTATCTTGATTATTGCTTTTTTCCCAAGTTTCTTGCTTTCCAGGTTGGTTCCGAAGGTTATCTGGTTGTCTATGCGATCGAGTCCAAGTATCTGAATTACTTTAAACAGGTTACTTGCAGGTATGTGATCTATAACCGTACCTGTCTGTATTGCACTGACACTTAGTTGCTTTGGTTCCTTCATGAGTGTTTTTCTTATTTAATTCCTAGTAATGAGCATAATATAGCCTGTCTTGTATATACACCATTAAGGGCCTGTTCGAAATAATATGCCTTCGGATTCT
>DATFLA010000416.1:0-9431 GCA_035268305.1 Bacteroidales bacterium
TACAGTTCTGCCTTGCTATTGCACTGATAATAACTACAGTCACCATTAACAGACAAAACAGTTTCATGCTGTCGCATAGCCTCAACGACAGTAAATACGATATACTGGCATTTAAAAAACAAAACTGGGAGATACGGGGAAAATACAGGGAGTTTCGTGAAAAAGCCCTCAGGGATCCTTTTGTTGTAAGTGTTTCGGCTTCTATGGAAGAACCTTCCGGAGAGACAGTAGATGCCCTGCCGGTTGAATCCTCCGGTTTTATTAAGGACGATGACAGCAAGAAACTGTTTGTACTTTCAGTTGAAGATAATTTCCTTCATTTCTTTAACATCCCGCTTGTTGCCGGAAGAGATTTTTCACCCTATAACCCTGAAAGGAAAGGAGAAGATTATATACTCAACGAATCGGCTGTCAGGGAACTGGGCTGGACCCCTGAGGAGGCAATAGGAAAACCATTCAAAATCAAATTCGACGTGCCGGATATCTTCTATGGCGGAACAGTAGTGGGCGTTGTAAGAGATTTTAATTACAACACCGACAGGCATAAAATAAAACCATACGTACTCTTCCAGAAACCAATATTTTACCTCTGCTTCCTTGTAAAGACAGATGCAGGACACAGGTCAGAAGCCCTGTCGCATTTACAGGCAATATGGAATGAAGTGCTACCCGATTATCCCTTTAGCTACGAGCTTATCGGAGATATGTATGAAACAGCCTATAGCAGTGAGATATCACAGGGAAAGCTTAGTGGCTTCTTCTCTGTACTTGCAGTAATTATAATATGCCTTGGTCTCATCTCGGTGATGTCAGTACTTGTGGCAAAACGTACCAAGGAGATAGGTATACGCAAGGTAAACGGTGCAGGAACAGGTGAAATCCTTGTTCTACTAAATTCAGGCCTGATCAGGTGGCTGCTGATTGCATCCTTTGCTGGAGGAACACTGGCATGGATCATAATAAACAGGTGGCTTCAGAATTTTGTTTACCGGACCAGTATTAATATATGGCTGTTCATTCTGCCATTCCTGCTTGTTTCTGTAATAGCGCTTCTTACTGTCAGCCTGCAAAGCATTATGGCTGCCTCCAAAAATCCTGTTGATGCACTCAGATATGAATAAATATGTTAAGCACGGATTGCAAATCCGCGCTAACGAGAATTAGAAAACGGATCGCAAATCCGCGCTAACTGAGCTTCGGTGGACAAAACAAGACTTGCACGACCCACAGGACCTGCACCATTACGCCGCTGAGCCTTTACTTCTTTACCTCATACCTGGCCCTGCCAGTGACAGGGATCCCTTCTGAATCAAGACCTTCAGCGCAAATTATTATTCCTGAATCAATATCGCCATTGTAAAATACAATAGTAGTGTCACGATCATTTGCCAGGGATATGTATGGCTTCCATAACAGAGTATATCGTTGGTCAGGCTTATATCCGGTACCGGAATCATCTGCATGATCCGGAGAATAAAAGATGCGTGCCTCATCATAACCTTTAATATTCCTGGTAGAAGTATATGTTACATTCCTGTGCAAGGCTTCCCATCCTCCCGTTTTAGTGATCAGGTTAATCGCTCCATTGGCAGCACTCATCCCTAAAATAACCGTTGATGCTACAGATTTTATTATATCAATCCTTTCTATCATCTGAACAGGGAAATATTGAAGCTCATCAAAACGGGCATGTATACCATCTATAAATATTGCAGGCTGGCTACCAGCTTTCAGGCTGCTTATGCCTCGGACATAAATCAGATAATTGCCATCCAGATCTGGTCCGCGTACAATTACACCCGGGAATCTGCCTCTCATGAGTTCGAAGACATTCGGGTAACTTTCCATTTGTTCAGTAAGTACCAGTTCAGCATCGGGCTTCATATAAAGTGACCTTGCACTTTCGATCTTCAGGGTTTGTGGATCTTTAGGCTTTGAGATAACAGTTACTTCACCCAGTTTAATAGTATCCGCAAGCCTGAATTTTTGCTTTTGCATCTCATTCAGAACATAAAAAGACTTTATCTCATCAGCTTTATTCTCATCATTTTTAACATAAAAAATATTAACTTCACCGGATACGGCCGGAGGATTATAACATACAGAATCCAGGTAGACCTTCCCTTCATACCTGTCTTTCCTGTCGATACCACTGATTATCAGCCTGGCTTCTCCTGTAAAATCCAACCCTGGCAAGATAAATCTCCCTTCAGGATTAGTCGCTATTGTTGTCATAAATATGTTCTGGTCCCCGAATAAACCTATACTGACCCTTGAATCTTTAAGAGGCTTATCCTTATAATATTTTTTTAAGCTTCCTGAGAGGGTAAAACCATGTTCAACTGGGAAATATATGCTGTCATACTTCCAGGAAAAATCGCGCCAGCCCTGGGTACAAAGCAGAAGATCAAGATCACGCAGCCTGCCCGGTTCTGACGGATCGAAATAATAAGACGGCTCCTCAACCTCACCATGTACATCCGATTCCAGGAGAAACCATGAAGTTATTGTCGTGGGATGACCTGATGTCTTATCTGATAGCTTTTCATCCACAACAGACAAAGACATATTTATCGTTTCGTTATTCGATGAATCTTCATGTAATGAGATATGCATATTGACAGGTTCCCTGGTTTTATAAAGGAGCTTATCGGTTTCAATTTTAATTTGCTGCGGCTTTCTTTTTTCAATATAGACGAGTCTTTCAGCAAAAGGAAGATCCTCAGTGGTTAAGAGTGTAAGCCTTATCACTCCCTCCGGAAGACCGGACAAGGGAATCAAAAAGCTTGTTACAGGGGACGCTATATTGTAATTTATTGTATCCAGAACAATATTATGGTAAGAAAGTATTAAAGAAATATTCCGCCCTGATAATAATCTGAGCGTCGAGGCATTGGCTCTCACCGTAACAATAAGATCACTATCCCTGCGATGCAATGCACTCAGGGTTATTCCCTCATGAAAACTTTGAGGTATTTCAGCTCTTTTTTCAATGCCGTCAGGACCCCGGTAAAGGCAATAATAACTTATACCTGGCACAGGAGTCAGTTGAAAAAAACCCATTCCCAGGTGTACGGATCTGATCAGCGTAATAAGCTCACCGGATGATGAGAACACTTTTCCTGATATATCACAGCCTTTCCCATGTTCATCAACAGCTTTAAAGGAGACAACTGAAGGTACACTGTCAACAAGAGATCCTCCTTCCGGAAAAAAACGTAACTGGTTTGCCCCCTGTACAAATTTCATTTTGATACCGGGTACTGCCTTATTTTCATTCCCATTAATTATTTCAATCTCTTTTATGAAAAACTGAGGATCCTTCATGTTCCTCATATAGTTTGTATAAGCCCGAAGCCTGTAAAACCCCGAACCCGCATCATATGGCAAACTGAAGTCACCGTTACCCAAACCTCCCTCAATACGGATTATCTTACTGGCAATAATTTCAGATGAAGGAGAAATCATCTCTATATGAAGATTCATGCTATGACTGGTGAGTCTGTTATCTGAAGCATTAACAAGATATGCCTTAAACCATATGTCATCACCGGGGAAATAAATATCGCGATCAACATGAAGATATACTTTTTCCCTGAAGGCCAAAGAATCTGTTTGTGCTATTAATTCATGAGAAGATATAATTAAACTCAATATGAATAAACTGAAGGTGATAATCCTCCTGGGTAACGGGCCGTAAGATTTCATTTCAAGATCAGGTATTTGACTTTCAACAAAATAAACAAATATTGTGCCAGATTCTTTTATGTTAAATTACACGTCCGCGTTAACGAGCATTAGAAAACGGATTGCAAATCCGGGCTAGCATGGGCTGAGGTCAATCCCTTCGAATTCTCCTCCCGGGAGAGCCTGCCATGTTTTGCGTGGGGCAAGGGGTGGGTTGGTGAAAACATAGAGCATAGGGCGTAAAGCGTAGAGAACCTAATTGTTTAACATACTGATAAGCACGGATTGCAAATCCGCGCTAACTAGAATTAGAATGCGGATCGCAAATCCAGGCTAACGGGAAAATAATATCAGTAAATAAAATAAATATTTTTAAGCCCTCCTGTGTAAGAGTGGGCTTTTTTTGGTAAATAATTAACTCCATAGTTGTATAACTATTTTTTTCGTTATATATTTGATTTTGTAGAATCATTTTTTCAACCTAACAACAGAACGCTATGGTAAGTCCTGACCTTAAAACAGCAATAAGAAACATTTTCAGAAACAGGGTTCAATCTGTTATCAGTATACTGGGACTGGGTATCGGCCTTGGCTGTACAATTCTTCTACTGGCATTGATCCTTCATGAGACATCCTTCGATAAATTTATACCGGACCATCGGGACCTGTACAGGATTATGTACGGGGGATCATCAGGGACACAATACCCGCTTGCAGAAAAAATGGAAAATGATTTTCCTGAAGTAAAGGATTATTTCAGGTTCTACCAGGCAAATGATATACAGTTACACAATACTGACCGGATGGTTGTGAGAGATAATAATTTTGGTTTTGCCGACCCCTCAATTTTCAGGATCCTGGGCATAAAGGTGATAGCAGGAAATGCTGCCTCTGCTGTTTCTGAAGTGGCAGTCTCCGAATCGACTGCTCTAAAATATTTTAACAATAGTTCTCCGATTGGGTCAGTGCTGTCGGTAAGACTTAACAATAAGTTTGTCGACCTGTCTGTGTGTGGTGTATATAAAGATTTCCCGTCTACCTCCACCCTTTTCCCGAATTTCATTGCGAATATAAAACTGTCGAAAATGATGTTTCGTCAGTTCCAGTCATCCCTGGGAGAGTATGGTAATGACAAAGACACAGAGCTTGGCTGGCAGAACGGTGGATATCTGTCATATGTCCTTCTGCAGCCAAATACCGACATAAGGGCCCTGGCATCAAAGGTCGACAATTACAGGGAATTACTTAATAACCAGAATGCCGAAGAAATAAATTTCACCCTTCAACCGGTGACTGACATCTATTTAAGATCGGGACAGGCCGGTGCAAATCCTGCCTGCAGATCGGGAAATCCCCAGGAGCTGAAATACTATGAAATAATATCCCTTATTATCCTTCTTATTTCAGTCACAAACTATATACTGCTGGCACGTGCCGGAGCGGCCGACAGGTTAAAGGAGTTTGGAACAAGAAAAGTCCTGGGTGCTACGGGGAGAACCATACTGTCGCGCATGATACTGGAATCCAACATTGTTGCCATTGTCAGTCTTATACCTGCCATGCTTATAATTAGAACAGGAATGACCTTTATCGATACAACTTTAAACAAGACCCTGGGACCCGATATTTTTTCAAATCCATATATGTGGCTTTTACTGGTAGCAGTGGTCCTCTTCACAGGCTTTGCCTCAGGATCACTGATAGGTATCCGTTTCTCAGGGATTCCATCTTTATTACTTCTTTCAGGTAAAACAGCTGAAAAATACAAAAAGGGAAAATGGAACTATTCCTTTCTTGTCCTGCACTTCAGTATATATGTCATTCTTTTGATTAGTGTTATTGCAGTTACAAGACAGATAAAATATTCAATGACAAACTTTCAGGGAATAGATCCTGAGAATATTCTGGTAAGTGATCTCAGTTCGCCGGATCTCAAAGCCGGTTTTAATTCCATTTGTGATGAGATGAAAAAGGTTCCCGGTGTCAAAGCAGTTGCAGGTGCATCGTTTATACCACCCTTCGGCGCCTTTCTGCCTGTTACGCTTGCCACACCTCAAGGCGACAAGGTAAGGTTCGACGGCATGATAATGGGTAAAGGCATGACAGAACTGCTTGGAATTAAAGTAATCGAAGGAGAACCGTTCGGACCCTTCAACCCGGGACGCAGGGAAGTGCTGTTCAACGAATCAAGTGCCAAAGAATATAATATTAAGGCAGGTGAAATTTACATGGGCTTCTATGTCAAAGGTATAGTAAAAGACTTCCATGCACATTCGCTGCATTCCCTTATTCAACCTATGGTTATCCTGCAACAGAGTCCTGAAAGAATGGGATTGCTGGCAATTAAGACGGATGGGAAAAACGATGCTGCGATTATTAAAAAACTTAAAAATATTTACAGCCAGTATGCTCCCGACCAGATTTTCGAGGTTAGTTACCTGTCAGACAGGATCTATAATTTTTACAGTAATGAGAGGAACCAGGACAAGATCATTGGTCTCTTTGCAGTTCTGGCCGCCCTTTTATCGGCAATGGGACTGTTTGGGATTGCAATGATAACTATTGCAAGGAAGACAAAGGAAATCGGGTTAAGAAAAGTAAATGGAGCAACAATCCCGGCTATCCTTGCACTTATCAACAGGGATTTTCTCAGATGGGTGCTTCTCTCTTTCCTGATATCAGTGCCGGCATCGGTGTATATTATAAATTCCTGGCAAAACAGGTTTGCCTATAAAGCAACTTTTAGCTGGTGGATATTTGCCGCAGCCTGTGTTTCCGCACTACTGATTGCAACTCTCACAGTCAGCGGACAAAGCCTCAGGGCGGCAACAAGGAATCCCGCAGATGCCTTACGATATGAATGATTTTATTAAATTAACCTTATGAAATTAAAACCACTATTTAGAAACCTGAGTAGGGACGGACTTAACAGTATTGTAATAATAATAAGCCTTGCCCTGGGGATGGCATGTTTTAACCTTATCATCCTTTTCATTACAAGGGAAATGAAAGCGGATGATTTTCAGAAAGACAATGACCGGATCTATGCCCTGCAATGTGATGATCCCTGGGTGCCCGGAGGCAAAATGTATTTCTGCAAATATGGTTCTGCAGAATATATGAAAAAGAATTTTGCCCGGGTTAAGGATTTCTGCCGGATAAGTAACTCAGGTTCCCAGAAAATTGAAGCTAATAATCATAGCTATTATGACAAACCTACAATAATAAGGACCTCGCCAAATTTCTTCAGTTTTTTTTCATACAGGCTGCTTTCAGGAAGTCCTGAAACAGTTCTTGAGTCAAATAATAACATAGTTATTTCAGAGGAACTGGCTAAAAAATATTTTGGAACCACCGATGTTAATGGCAAAGTAATCACAATTGTAAACACCGGTAAGGCAGAACATCTTACAATCTCGGGAGTATTTGAGAAACCCGTCGAAAGCACACAGATTACATTCGATATGATACAGCCTATAGGAGAAGAAGACAGCCGGTGTTACGTGATGTTAAGTAAGAACAGTGACAGCAGGGAACTGGAGAACCTGTTTAAGGAGAAAAAAGATGTAATACCCGTAATATATGACGGAACACCTGGACCCTACTACCTTAAGTCGCTGAAAGACACATATTTTGACACGCTCCGCGGAAGAAGCTTTGAAGTAAACAGGGATAAGAATGATCTGTGGATATCTCTTGTCATTGGCATCCTTATCATAAGCATTGCAGTCTTTAATTACCTTGGTATACTTACAAATAAATTTCTGAGAAGAATCAAGGAATACTATATCCGCAGGGTAAACGGGGGTTCAAAAGCAGGTTTCGTATTCAATTTCATGGTTGAGAATACGACAGTTGTAATGCTATCCTTTTTTATTGCCTGCCTTCTGATGATCATCATGCTACCGTTTTTCAATGAACTGACAAGAAGTAGCATTACGGAAGGATACATACTCAGAGCGGACAGCCTGAAGCTTCTTTTTGCAGTGCCTCTTTTTATTCTTGCCAATACTTTTATTTATACCCTGTACCTGGTCTTTTCAAACGTCAGCCTGAAAAATATTCTTACGACAAACAATAACTTCAGGGTAAAGAGCATCTATATTCCATGGTTCAATATATTCCAGCTTGGAGGATCAATTGCCCTGATAATATGTTCTGTAATAATTATCAGGCAGATGATTTATATATCGAATAAACCAATTGGTCTTAATAAAGACGTCATTGAAGTTAAACTGCCCGGGAATTTTGCTGATAAGTCCGTGGTGTTCAGGGAAGAACTTATGAAAAACAGTTGCATCGATAATGTCTCTGTGGTAGGTGCTTCTCCTGTTCTGGAGCATTATCTCCTTCTCCTTCATTATAACAGCGGTGGCGTGGATAAACAATATTCACCGGCCGGTTTCTCAGGCGATCAGAATTATTTACGTGTACTCGGAATCGATTTGCAAGAGGGATCCGATTTTTCAGAGACACTCTCGTCAAACAAAAATAAATGCCTTATCAACCAGTCATTTGCCAGCTTGTTTAAAGGCCGGGACCTTATTGGTCACAGCGTACCGGGCATGGAAGAAATGATAATTATCGGTGTTGTAAAGGATTTCAATTATTCCGGATTAAAACAGCACGTTGGTCCGGCCTTTATATCTTTCAGTGAGAAAGGAAATCATCTCCTTGTCAAACCTGAGAATAATCAGGAGAAGAAGGCACTTATAGCTGTTTCTGAAACCTGGAATAAGCTAATCCCGGGTTACCCTGTAAATACTGAAACTGTTGGTGAAAGATTCGAATGGTTTCACCGTGAAAATAAAAAATTCATCAGTCTCATAGGTGCATGTGCTATCATAAGCCTTTTCCTTTCTATGATGGGGTTGTTTGCTGTAGTTTACCAGAAAACCCGGTCAAGAACAAAAGAGATTGGCATTCGCAAGATAAACGGTGCCGGCATCTCGAATATCATGGTACTCATTAACAGGGATTTTATTAAATGGGTTATTATTGCTTTCATAATATCGGCCCCGGTATCCTGGTATGCAATGAGAAGCTGGCTTGCCAATTATGCTTATAAGGTGAATATATCATGGCTCATTTATCTGACAGGTGGAATAATAGTTCTGCTTGTTACCCTTATCACAGTAAGTCTCGAGAGCATAAGGGCTGCCACACTGAATCCGGCTGATACACTCAGGTATGAATGAGACCATTCACGGATTACAAATCCATGCAATCGTTAACAAAGCCGGTAAACCGGCATAAGTGTGATACTCAGGTACAGATTGCATATCGATGTTAACGGGGTTAACGGATAAATTTCTTTTCCAGAAGATTCCATTGTAATAAACTTTTAAGGCCCGATACTGTTCCATTTGATGAAGAAATGTCTTTTCTTTAGAGTACAATTGGACAGATTTCCTGACATACTTGCAAATGCGTTATCGGGTGAGCTACCCGGTACGGATGTTCAATGGGAAATGGCATCTTCCGATCGCCGGATGAGTAATTATCCACGTGTTCCGGGAGATAATGCTCGCAGGGCAGCCGTTATGATACTGCTTTACAGGAACAGGGGTGATATATGTACCTTATTCATGCAAAGACCCGTATACGGAGGCGTGCACAGCGGGCAGATCAGTTTTCCGGGAGGAAAAGAAGAACCGGGTGATTCAGATCTTATACAGACAGCCTTACGTGAGACGCATGAAGAAACCGGGGCAGATATAACAAGTATAAGGGTTCTGGGAACT
>DATFLA010000417.1:0-2231 GCA_035268305.1 Bacteroidales bacterium
GCAGTATGATGAGTTTGTTTTCGGAGCTTCGAAGAGAAAGGACCTGGGAGCCATGAGTGAATACAGATGGAGGATCAGGACCGGTGGATTCCTCGATAACAGGGATGTTCCCTTTTATGATTTCTTCCATGTTAACTCTCAATCACTTCCTGTTCTGATCAACAACTATGATGATGCCTTTATGATACCAGGTTATTACTCCATGAGCACGCCTGAGTTTTTCGGTGAAGCTCATTTAAAATACACCACCCCTTACCTCTTGCTTAAGCTGTTGCCAGGACTTAGCAATACCCTTATGAGGGAAAACATCAGCCTGTCATATTTCGGAAGCCGTTATCATACCAACTATACAGAAATAGGATACAGCATTAGTGAGTTCCTGTTTATTGGTGAGATAGGAGTTTATGCCGGTTTCGATGACACAAATTTCAGGGGTATTACCGGTAAGCTTGTCCTGAGATTTAATTAAACCATCCGTTTGCCGCGTCAGGCAAACGGTGGTTCTTCATTAAGATCATTTTCATTATCAAACTCACCACCCAGCCTTGAGAGGTTATCATGATTCATTTTTGAACCAAGGGTAATGCTTTGCGCCGATCCGTTATCGAAATCTTCGTCCAGGTCAAAATCATCAAGATCCACGAACTGTGCTTTTTCTTCACGAAACCTGAGACGGACATCATCAACAGGTCCGTTACGGTTTTTTGCCAGTATGATCTCAGCTATTCCCTTTGTTGAACTTCCATCTTCGAAAGTAGGCAGGCCGAATTTTTCCTGGCGATGAATAAAGACAACCATATCGGCATCCTGTTCAATGGCACCTGATTCACGAAGGTCTGAAAGCAATGGTCTTTTTGAGCCACCACGCATCTCTACTGACCTGTTAAGCTGTGAAAGGGCAAGAATAGGAACATTGAGTTCCTTGGCTATACTCTTAAGTGACCGTGATATGGTACTTACTTCCTGCTCCCTGCTTCCGGCGTTTTCAGGTCCCGACATAAGCTGCAGGTAGTCAACAATAACTATATCCAGTTTACGCTGAGCCATCAGTCTCCTGCATTTTGCCCGTAATTCAAATATGGATATTGCCGGAGTGTCATCGATGAAAATAGGTGCCAGTACAAGTCTCTTTATCCTTGCATCAAGCTGTTTCCATTCTTCTTCATTAAGCCTTCCGTTCTTGATCTTATCTCCCGGTATATCAGTCTCAGCAACAATAAGCCTGTTTACAAGTTGCACAGATGACATCTCGCATGAGAAAATTGCCACCCCTTTCCTGTGTTCCACAGCTATATTCCTGGCCATCGACAGTGCAAAAGCAGTCTTCCCCATTGAAGGCCTTGCCGCAATAATCACAAGATCGGCTTTTTGCCAGCCTGAAGTAAGCCTGTCGAGCCTTGTAAAACCCGATGGTATTCCAACAAGTGCATCTTCACGCTTACCTGCCTCCTCTATCTCATGAATAGCTTCCTTGATAACAACGTTTATTGGTGCCACTTCCCTTTTGATATTTCCCTCGGCAATCTGGAACAGTGCATTCTCCGAGTAATCGAGAAGCTCTGTAACATCATAGGTATCATCGAATGATCGCGACTGGATCTCAGTTGATACCCTTATAAGTTCACGCTGTATGTATTTCTGCGCTACTATACGGGCATGATAATCAACATTAGCAGCCGAGACCACCTTGGAAGTAAGCTGGGTAAGATAGACCGGACCACCCACACTGTCAAGCTCATCATGCGCCCTGAGTTCTTCTGTAACTGTATAAAGGTCGATAGGATATTCCCTTGCAGAAAGTTCGATGATAGACTTGAATATTTTCTGATGTGCCTCCTTGTAGAAACTCTCGGGTTTAAGTATATCCAGTATAGCTATTACTGCTTCTTTTTCCAGCATAATAGCTCCGAGAACGGCCTCCTCCATGTCGATAGCCTGTGGAGGAATCTTACCAAGATCAGGAAAAGGACTTATGGCTGGCCGTGTGGTGTTTCTTTGTTTTGCCATCTGTTATAATGTTGTATGTCTGTGACTTATATATACAGGAATAAGTATGATGCTGTTTTCAAAGGTATACATTACACCACTTACTAACTTAAAGCCTATTGTTTTTATTACAAACAAACTTGTGTTAAAAACTTGTTGAAAAGCTAAAAATTAAACTAATAGTGCGAAATTCAAATGCTTATGGTATTTTTACAATAAAATCCGGAAATATGATAACATTTCCT
>DATFLA010000418.1:0-3039 GCA_035268305.1 Bacteroidales bacterium
ACAGTCATTGTGGCTGCATTACCTTTTATCATACCATATCCGGCCGACACAACACACGCTGCTCCCATTTTACCCATGGATGCCTTATGCCTGTGGGATTCTTTTCCCGATTTGATCCTCTCTGACAGGTTCAGAGCCACAATCTTTCCGATAACACCGGAAGGCATCCCAGTCCTTGGTGGTGCCGGCGTAATGAGAGTTCCGTTCGGACTTTTCATGGGTTTCGAAATCTGGTGGGGAGGAGCAAAAGCAATACCTGTAGCATATATATTTGAATAGGAGGGATTCTGATATACTGAAGGCCAGTCCTCAACTGACCATTCTTCAAAATTCTTCGGGCTGTAGTCAGCATCAACTTTCATGAATCCTCCGGCATTAAAGAGCTGTAATGTTATATCTTTTCCTGTTTTATCGTATGCTTTGATCCCGGCTCCGGAAAAAGCCGGTATTAACATGGCAAAATCAAAACCTATTGACTTCATTTCGCCATCAAGTGTTTCATAATAAGCAGTATCTTTTTCCACACGGTTTACACCTGCTCTCTTTATCCATTTGATGCCATATTCTGCAAAAATCGATTCACTGAATACCTTTGTCGGTGTTATATAGCCGCCTCTTTTTATAAAGGCTCCGCCCATACCAAAATCGCCCAGTTCATATTCGTTTGTTATCCATGTTATTTCGGCATTGTCTTTCACACCTTCTTTTCGTATCTGATGTGCTACATTCAAAGCATATTCGAATGCAGCTCCCTGGCATGTAGCAGCCGGGTGCCCGGTACCTATGAGGAAACGCAGCTTCTCTCCTTTTTTCATCCTGTCAATACATCTTTTAAGCGCCTCCCAGGTTGAAGCAGCATGATCATAAGAGCATACAGAATGAGTAAATTTACCGGGACCAAGACCTTCAGTTGCCGCAAAATTCAGAGAAGGTCCTGTGGAATTTACAAGGTAGTCATATTCTATTTTTTCTTTTTTACCTGCATTTTTTTCGTCAGTATATTCAATTTCAACAAATTGTTTTACTTTTCCTTCGCCTCCTTCCGGCCAGATAGCCGTTGCTTTTGCCTGTCGAAAATCTATGCCCCAGCGATCGTATACTTTTTTTAGTTTAAAGCGAACCTGATCTGTTGTCATCTTTCCCACTCCCACCCATATATTTGAAGGTATCCACTGGTACCAGGCAGACGGGCTGACTACTATTACTTCATGTTTCTTTCCAAGTTTGCGTTTTAGAAATGCTGCTGCGGTATGCCCCGATATCCCGGCACCCAGGACCAAAACTCTTGCCATTTGTCTCAGAATTAATTACAGAAAGATCAATCGGAATAGCTGATTCACAAATCACTAATATATAAAATAAAATTAATTTTTATCCTGTAAAAACAGGACTCTCATAATAATTGCTTATCCTTCCGGACCTTTATTTTATATCCCGTTTATATTACCACGTATCACGGGCCGTTTAAACAGAATTTATTCCAGTTTGTTTATTGTTTAATAAAGAGTTATCGCTATATGTTGTATTTATAATGTTCAAAAAACGGAATAATGGGAAAAATAAAGTCCTTTTTCTTCAACGGGGTATACGATAATCGAGCTGTTTTTGTCAGGCTTATTGTCGGGCTTATATTTCTTTCAGAAGGGATACAGAAATTTCTTTTTCCCGAGACCCTGGGGACGGGCAGGTTTTTAAAGATAGGATTTAATGATGCGGCTTTCTGGGCTTATTTCACCGCAGTTTTTTAAATCATTTGCGGAGTCTTTGTTGTGGCAGGCTTTTTAACCAGGCTGGCCTCCGTTCCTCTTCTGATAATAATGATCACGGCATTTGTTACCACCAAGGTACCCATACTTGTAAACAAGGGTTTTTGGGCCATGGCACATGAATACAGGACAGATTTCGCACTCACCGTTCTTCTTGTTTACCTGCTCATATATGGCAGTGGCAGCCTGTCGGTCGACAGTGTCTTACATCAGGGCCGGAGGTATTGATATAAGCAGGCAGATATTCAGCAGCATAAATTGTTATCGGGCTCTCATGTACTGCACCGGCCATTGAATTTCATCTCCCAGTTTTTTTGCAGCATCAAGTGCGAAATAAGGATTTCGCAGTAACTCCCTCCCGAGGAAAATAAGGTCGGCCCTGCCTTCCTGTAATATTGATTCTGCCTGATCGGGATCTGTTATTAAACCTACTGCGCCGGTTGGGATCCCTGCTTTCCTTACAGCTTCAGAAAAGGGTACCTGGTAACCCGGTCCTGCAGGTATTCTGGCATAATGTACATTTCCGCCCGAGGAGCAATCGACAAGATCGGCCCCGGCTTCTTTAAGGACAGGTGCAAGGTTAACGCTTTCTTCCTGCGACCATCCTCCTTCTGCCCAGTCGGTAGATGAGATACGCACAAATAGAGGGTTACCTTCAGGCACAACACCTCTTACTGTCTCAGTTACTTCTTTCAGGATTCTTGTCCGGTTATCAAACGACCCTCCGTAAATATCCGACCTCTTGTTACTTAAAGGTGAGAGGAATTCGTGAAGAAGGTAGCCATGGGCAGCATGTATTTCTATTATGTCAAAGCCTGCATGCAGAGCTCTTAATGCAGCCTCCCTGAAATCGGCCACCACTTTTTTCAGTCCGTCAGAATCGATTGTCTGAGGTGTTCTGTCTTCATCATAAAATGGTATATCCGAAGGAGCCATAGTAAGCCAGCCGCCTTTGTTAAGGCCCAGCTGTTTCCCGCCTTCCCAGGGAACTGCACAGGAAGCCTTTCTACCTGCATGAGCAAGCTGTATGCCAGCCATTGCACCTCTCTGGTGTATGTAATCAACTATTCGTTTTAATCCGGCTATATGTTCATCTTTCCAAATCCCGGCATCGGATGGTGTTATTCTTCCTTCAGCATTCACGGCAGTTGCCTCTGTAAAGATTAATCCGGCTCCCCCGGCGGCTCTTGTTCCAAGATGAACCATGTGCCAGTCGTTCATGAATCCGTCTTCAGATGAATACTGACACATTGGTGACATTACTATCCTGTTT
>DATFLA010000419.1:0-4788 GCA_035268305.1 Bacteroidales bacterium
CTTCTTCACAAGAAAGTATCACAAGTATGCAGGGGTAATAACAGACATTATCTATGATCATTTCCTGACAAGGGAATGGGATCTGTTCTCCCGGCGGCCTCTTGAGAGTGTGACCTACAATTTTTACAGGGCCCTTGTTAATAATTATGATATTCTTCCTGAAAACGTAAGGGAGATGATGCCGTTTTTCATCATTAACAACTGGATTGAGACATACCAGACCATCGGAGGTATACGTCACGTCCTTAATACCCTGAGTAAGCGTTCAACGCTGCCTAATGAAACAAGGTTTGCCATCAGGGCCCTTAAGAAGAATTATTATCCGCTGCAGGAAGATTTCCTTGAGTTCTTCCCCCAGCTGATCGATTATGTTGAAAATGATTTCGGCATAGATATCTCCCACCGTATCACCGTACCTTTCTGATCATACCAGATACTCAGTCCGGCTGGCATCGAGCCTCAGGAATATAAAGAGTAATATGGTAAAACCCCACAGGGAACTGCCTCCATAGCTGAAGAAAGGAAGCGGTATCCCTATAACAGGGACCAGACCTATTGCCATACCTATATTTATAAATACATGTGCAAACAGGATTGAAGCCACACCATAACCGTATACCCGAGAGAATACAGAGCGTTGTCGCTCCGCCAGGAAAATGATCCTGAGCATAAGGAAGAGATATAGTCCTATTACAACAAATGCCCCGAGGAAGCCCCACTCCTCTCCGATTGTACAGAAAATAAAATCAGAACTCTGCTTCGGGACAAACTTGAATTTGGTCTGGGTACCCTGGAGAAATCCCTTGCCTGTTACTCCGCCCGAGCCTATCGAAATAATCGACTGGTTAACATTATAACCTGTTCCGTGCGGATCTGATTTTATACCAAGAAGAATATTGATCCTGTCTTTCTGATGTGCCGGCAAAACATGGTTAAATCCATAATCAACAAAATTGACATAAAAGATGCTGCCTACGAGGAACAAATATATTATAAGCACGGAGAATACCTTTTTGTAATAAATATAATAAGCATAGCTGGCACCTGATAAGAGTAGTGCTATAATAAGTATCAGCTCATTGCTTAACGACCTGATTACAAAATGTTTCAGAGCGTACAATATTCCGGCTATAAAGGCAAAGATCAGGAAGCCGGCCGATACTACCTTCCACCGTCGTGTGAGGAAAAAGATCAGTAAAGTCGCAATTGCAATAAGAGCCAGCGAAAGATACAGGTTGTTAACAAGCAAAGTCAGGAAGAAAAGCACCAGCATAAGGAGTCCCGATACAAATATATACGGGCTCATGCCCTCCCTGAACAGTACAATAAACAGTGAGAAATAAACTACTGACGATCCCATATCGGGCTGCAGGGCAGTTAAGAAAGCAGGAAACAGGATAATGGCAGAGGATGGAATAAACATCCTTATCCGAGTCAGTTCCTGTCGCCGTGTATTAAGGTATCCCGCCAGGGCCAGTGCAGTGGCAAACTTTGCAAATTCAGAGGGCTGAACAGATAAGTTACCGAACTCAAACCACGACCTTGCACCATTAATCCTTGCCCCGACAAGCAGGACAAGAATAAGCAGCAGCATGGCAAAGCCATAAATAAACCATGAGAAGAAGAAATAAAAACGGCTGTCTATTGTAACAACGAATATGGCTATTACAAAAGCAGCAATAATCCAGATAAACTGTTTTCCGTACCTTTGCGAAAGATCAAGTAAACCGGAATGCTCTTCGTTGTATACTGCAGCATAGATATTAAACCATCCCATTATTACAAGAGCCAGGAAGACAAGTATTGTAATCTTGTCCAGACCCTGCCATATGTTAATATTTCTTCTCATTGATCAAGCAGGTTCAGGTTCATCATGCTTTGTTCCCTGTATTTATTTGAGATAGTACCCTTAAGATATTTCTCAATCATAAGGCTGGCTATCGGGGCAGCATAGGTAGCACCGAATCCGGCATTCTCAACAACAACCATGATGGCTATTTTGGGATTATCCATAGGAGCAAAGGCTATAAAAACCGAATGATCCTTGCCATGCGGATTCTGTGCCGTGCCGGTCTTGCCGCACACTACTATATCCTTAATGGCCGCCGAGCCGGCCGTTTTTTCATCGTCACCGTTTACGGCACCATACATTCCTTTTATAACATCTTCGAAATATGTAGAATCGATATTTATAATATGCTTTGTTGTATACTTCCTGTCAATAACCCCATCCTTACCTATAGACTTCACTATATGAGGAATATAATAGTAACCCCTGTTGGCAATGGCCGCAGTCATATTTGCCATCTGAAGCGGTGTGACAAGTATCTCACCCTGCCCTATTGCCATTGAAATAATATTCAATGCCTTCCACCTGTTCTTGCCGTAGTACTTGTCATAATAAGATGTTGTGGGAATGAAGCCCGGAAGCTCATTCACGAAGTCGGTCCCCAGGACCCTGCCGAAACCTAACTCGTCAAGGTACATCCTCCACTTGTCGTAGGCAGCTGACACAGAAGGATATTCAGGATTTTCCAATACCCTGCGGTAGGCCTGGCAGAAATAGGCATTGCATGAGATCATTATTGCATCCTGCAGGTCAAGGGGCGACCGGTGCGTATGGCATGCCACAAAAAGATAACCGTTATGACAAGAAAATTCTGTTGAGGGTCTTATCACCTTCTCCTGCAGTGCAATAAGTCCATTGACAGGCTTAAATGTTGATCCGGGAGGGTACCTGGCCATAAGAGCCCTGTTAAATAACGGCTGCATAAGTGTATCCTCCAGAAGCTTAATATAATTGTCGGAACGTATCCTTCCAACAAGGAGACCGGGGTCATATGAAGGAGAAGAGACAAGTGAAAGCACCTCTCCTGTTTTAGGTTCAATAGCGACAATACTTCCCTTTTTATTAGCCATCAGTTTTTCACCATATTCCTGCAGATCGAGATCAATAGTAGATGTAATATCCGAGCCCTGTACTGCCACGGTATCCATCTTCCCGCCGGCATATGCTCCCTTGATGCGGCTGAAGACATCAACAAGGTATATCTTCACGCCACGACGTCCCCTGAGATACTTTTCATATGATTCCTCTATCCCCAGTTTGCCTATATAGTCACCTGCTTTATAATACGGATCTTTTTTTATTGTATTCTCATCCACCTCACTCACATAACCAAGAACATGGGCAGCCACAGGCCTTGAATATTTCCTTAGTGTCCTTGGCTGTACATAGAACCCGGGATACATAAACAGCTTTTCCTGGAACCTTGCATAGGTCTCATTTGAAATCTGCTTAAGGAATTCCGACGGGGCCCGTCTTGAATAAGCTGAAGCGGCCTTCATCTTTTCCCTGAAATATTCCGGTGTTATTCCGAGAAGATTACAAAACTCTGTGGTGTCGATATCTTTTGAGGTCTGGGCCGGGACGACCATCAGGTCATAGGCAGCCTGGTTATAAACCATCGGTTTGCCATTCCTGTCATAAATAAGCCCCCGAGCCGGGTATTGTGTTACATATCGCAGAACATTATTCGCAGCCGATACCCTGTAGGTATTTGTTGCTACCTGTATTATAAAAAGCCGAGTAAGCAATACCAAAGATGCAAAGAGAATCATAGCAACTATGACAATTTTTCTCTTCTTGTAAGCATCTTTCATGTATTCGCTATTTTGTTTTTTAAATTACTAAGAAAACCATATGCCGGTATACTGTTGCAGTTACTCACCATGATTGCAGACACATGATTTCCATTAACCCTATACTACTTACCTTTACGGTAATATTCAAGAAATAGTATAAATGAAACAGAAAAAAACGAGCTGATCAATATGCGTGCAAAAGTCCGGAAAAATCCGCTTAAACGAAAAACCTCCAGGTAAAAAAGAGCTGTGTGATGCACCAGCACAATTATCACAGTATATGTAAGAAACCACCTGAAGCCGTATGTCTGCATGGATGGCCCCGCTCCGGCTTCATAACCATCCCTTGGCGAGATTACCCGCAACACATAAGGACGAACAAAACCGGCAAGCAGTGTTGCTGAGGAATGCATACCGGGAGATCCTGAAAACAGGTCTATTGTAAGACCAAGGATGAATGCAAGGATCAATAACAACCAGGATGGAATCTCAACCGGCAGCAGGAGGAGGAACATAATATATACATATGGATTAACATAGCCGCTGAACTGTATATTGTCAAATACCAGCACCTGTAGCAATACCAGGAAGACAAAAATCAGGACATATCTTATTATTGAATTGATCATTGATACTGATTTTGAAGTTCCAGAAGCTCTGTTTTTTTAAGGTTACCAATAACATCGACAAAATGGAGCTTCCTGAAGTCTGTAAAAAGCCTCACTGTTATTTTGTAAAAATCTCCCCCGGGTCTTTTATAGCTTTTTACAACACCAATCTTAATTCCCTCTGGAAAAATTGCTGAATAGCCTGTTGTTTCCACAGTGTCGCCGATACTCACTGTCACATGCTGGGGAATGTCATTCAGTATTGCTTCATGCGGATTTTTTCCGTCCCATGTCAGTGAACCAAAATAACCATTCGACTTCATCCTTGAACTAAGTTTGAAATCGAGATTCAGAAGCGACATAGCTACGGAAAAATTATCTGAAACGCCTACAATCATTCCTGCCACACCGTCTTCCGAAATAACAGCCATATCGGCATGAATGCCCTGTTTCCTCCCTTTGTTCAGGGTGAAAAAATTCTTTTGTTTATTTATCGAGTTTTCTATTACGACAGCTGAGGTATGCTGATACTGCT
>DATFLA010000420.1:0-7010 GCA_035268305.1 Bacteroidales bacterium
TATCGTGGTCGACCCAGTCTTCTGTGCCCATCAGCACAGGTACAGCGACGAAACAGAGCACTCCTGCAACAGGAGCAGCTATCTTTTCAGAGGCCAGCTTCGAGAGAGCCTCAAATACAGCCAATACACCGAAGCCCAGCCAAACAGAAAAGAAATAAAATGACCCGGCATAGGCATAGTCCCTTTCTCTTGGCTGGTTTGGATCCTGGTTGAGGTAAAACACAATAGCCAGCCCTGTCATTATAAACAACAACAAAATGATAAACCAGTTTTTATTATCACGGTTATAATGGTAAAACAAACCGATAAGTCCCAGGATCAATGGTAATAGGTAGTACTTGTTCCTCGAGGGATCATTTTTCATATCCGGGGGCAGATCATTCGTTGTACCCAACCTCGGAGCATCAAGAAAATTAATGCCCGTGATCCAGTTGCCGTTGACAACCCCCCCGGTGCCCTGAGTATCATTTTGTTTACCAGAAAAATTCCACATGAAATATCTGAAGTACATATACCCGAACTGGTAGGAAAACATGAAACGCATATTTTCCAGGAATGTCGGTTTACGAATTATCTTCTTCTGTCCCGACTCCTCGGTAACCTGTATCGGCACCCCTTTCACATGTCCCCACTGCTTGTATATCTCGGGATGATCATCCCTGTCGCTCCACATCCTTGGGAACAGTGTAACAAAACGGGGATCATAAACACGTTCCAGGTCATACCCCGTTATTACATATTTCCCCTTTTCGATGGCATATTTTGGCTTGCCGTTAACATAATCAGTAACAGGCGCATTATAATAAGGACCTTTAAACAGGGGCCTCTGGCCATACTGTTCACGGTTAAGGAAATACAACAGGTTAAAAGGGTTCGACGGATTGTTCTCATTAAGAGGAGTGTCGGCCGAGGCTCTTATTACTATTATGGCGTTGGAAGAATATCCGATAAGGATAACCATAATAACTGTAAGCATAGCGTTTAGGGCTGTCCGGTTTTTCCGGGCCATGTACCATGTCACACCACTAACGGCCAGGAGAATAAGGATATTAAAGAAAGCGGAGCCCGAAACAACCCATATACCGGTCAGGAAAAGCGCTGCTATAGCCAGTAAACCGTTCTTTGAACCGTCGGTCGACCGGAAGGAAGCTCTTACGGCAAAAACAAAAAGGACAGCAAGGATGACTATATGAGTAACCATCCCGCTGTTGGGTGGCATATGCAGAGTATTAACGAAGAACATGTCAAATTTCGAGGAGATTGTAACCACACCCGGCATAATACCCCACATCAGCAATGCAAGGAGTATCATTGAAGTAGCAAGTGATATAAAAAATCCTTTCCACGAAAACTCAAATTTCCTGAAATAATAAACAAGCACTATTCCGGGGATCGTAAGAAGGTTAAGAAGATGTACTCCTATTGACAGACCCATAAGGAAAGCAATGAGTATAATCCACTTGTCGGCATGTTTCTCATCGGCTACATTTTCCCATTTCAGTATTGCCCAGAAAACGATTGCAGTAAAAAATGCAGAGGAGGCGTATACTTCTCCTTCCACAGCGGAAAACCAGAATGAATCGGAAAATGAATAAGCAACTGCTCCAACAGCACCGGCAGCCATAACAGCAATTATCCGTGCAGTAGTATACTGATTCTCTCCCTTAAGAATTATCTTCCTTGCAAGATGGGTAATTGTCCAGAAAAGGAACAATATTGTGAATGCACTCGCCAGCGCCGACATTGAATTGACCATCTCTGCCACTTTGGAAACATTTCCTCCGGCAAAGAGTGTAAAGAAACGGGCCATTATCATAAAGACCGGGTTTCCGGGAGGATGACCTACTTCCAGTTTGAATCCCGAAGCGATGAACTCACCACAATCCCACAGGCTTGCCGTGGGTTCAATAGTCATCAGGTAGGTAACTGCAGCAATGGTAAAAACAACCCAGCCTGTTATATTGTTAATAAGCCTGTATCTCTTCATCAGCTTAATTATTTTAATTCAGTATCATTTTATGGTCAAGGCACGAAATTACTTATTTTTTTAATAATATCGCCAAATACCTAATGCTCACTAAATTTATTACTTTTGAACCATGCCGTTTCCTTTCAGATATATCCGTATTCTCCTGGTAATAGCAATATTCCTGTATGCAGGTGATTTGTATGCACAGTATTACAATACAGGGCAGGATCCGGCTTCTATCAGGTGGAAGCAGGTTAAGACAGAACACTTTACAGTAATTTACCCTGAGGATTACGGACAGCGGGGCATAAAATTTGCAAAAGAGCTCGACAGTGCCTCATCAAAGCTTACGGCCCTGTTCCCGTCCTTTAAATTACGCATACCGGTTGTCCTGCACAGTTACACCACACAGTCGAACGGTTACGTGGCCTGGGCTCCCAAAAGGATGGAAATATATCCCACACCGGAACAGAATACAATTCCCCTCGATCCCGACAGGCAGCTATCTACACACGAGATGACACATGTTTACCAGATGCTTTCGCTCCGGCAGGGTTTCTCGGGAATTATGTCATATGCCCTTGGAGAGCAGTTCACAGGTATTGTATCCGTCCTTCTTCCCATGTGGCTTCTGGAAGGTGAAGCTGTTTTTGCCGAATCGTGGCTAACGCCGTCGGGAAGAGGCCGTACTCCTTCGTTCCGAAAACAGCTTAAGGCTATTTCTGTTGAAAAGGGAAAGCCATACAAATATGACAAGATACTGAACGACTCATACCGCGACTTTATACCTTCATATTACGAGACAGGATACCAGATGGTTACATGGGCACTGGGCCGTGGTGACCCTCAGATTTGGAACAAGGTCATGCGTTTCACATCTAATGAGCCTTTTACAATTAACCCTGTCAATATAAGCCTCATGCGTAATGAACGTCTGACAAAGAAGAGACTTTACAATGCTGCACTCGATACACTGGGGCAAATCTGGCGGGGCGAGATAAAAAACAATGGCAGTATTTCATATAACCCTGTTAATCCGGATAAAAAGGGTAATTATATTAACTATTACTCTCCTGTTTATGCGGGCAGAGACAGTATCATAGCAATAAGAACCTCTCTGTCAGATCCTCCCTGCTTTGTTCTTATTAATCCGTCGGCCGGGTCAGAAAAAAAACTACATGTTCCCGGGCATATGTATCCATGGGTTATCACCTACGGGAACAGGAAACTGGTTTGGGTAGAAAACCAGCCCGACCCGAGATGGGATAACAGGAATTACTCTGTAATTAAGATCCTCGACCTGCGAAGCATGACAACGACAAGGCTGACAGGCCGGACAAGATACATGGCTGCTGCTGTTTCTCCCGAAGGAAATATGATAGCCGCCGTTGAAAACACTACGGAAGACATGAATGAACTTGTATTTATTGATCCTGACAGGGGTAGAATTACCGGTACTTCCATTGTACCGGAAAATGTCTACCTGCAGCATCCTCAGTGGTCAGCAGACGGTAAAAAATTAACATTTATAGGACTAAGTGAAGGCGGGGAAAGTGTAGTTTCATACAATATAATCAACGCCTCCTGGGAAACGCTTGTAAAACCAGGGAGGTCAGACCTGCAGTCGTCATTCCTGGCAAACGATACCCTCTTCTTTATAAGTTCCGAAACAGGTACTGACAATGTACTTATGAAGACGGCTGATAACAAATATTTCAGGCTTACAAATACGCGTTTTGGTGCTTCCGATCTTACATATGACGGGCAAAAAATCCTTTTCAGCGATTACACGGCAGAGGGAAACAATGTTTGCCTGGCAGGCAAACCAGTTCCTGTTGAGATCAGATTAAAGGAGAACGGATCGTCCTCTCCGCTGCTCGACAGGATAACCAATATGCCTGGACCAAAGGAAAAAATTACGGAAGAAGGCTATCAGGTTACTCCCTACAGGAAATGGCAACACCTGTTCAGGTTCCATAGCTGGATGCCGTTCTACGCGGATATTGAAAAGATTAAATCAGATCCTGCCTCCATAAGGCCCGGTGTCTCGCTTATGTCGCAGAATACGCTCAGTACTCTTGTAACAAGTTTAGGCTATGAATATTCCGCTACCAGAAGAAGTGTTTTCCATACACGTGTAACATGGAGCGGATGGTATCCCGTTTTTGAATCGCAGCTCGACTACGGTGAAAATTCCATGGTATATAAGCTTGGTGAATCCGTTAATGATCCTCCATCAGTCAATCCCTTAACAAGATTTTCAAATACAATCAAACTGCCTTTACTCTTCTCTTCGGGCAAGTTTTCTCAGTTCCTGCAGGGTTCTGTTTCATCTGATTATATTAACAGGTACATATACCTGAAGGAAAACGGATCATACGATTATGGACAGCTAATACTGAATGGCAGGCTTTATTTTTCCAATTACCAGGTCTCCGCATATCGCGATATATACCCCAGGTGGGCACAGACCATAGATATGAATTATTCCTGGGCTCCTCTTGACAGGGCGATATATGGTACCTCAGCCTCATTTTCAGGTACACTTTATTTACCGGGAATACTTAAAAACAACGGGTTAAGGATTAGATATGAAGCTGAGAAGCAGGATCCGTCAAAATACATGTATGGCAGTATGATCTCTTTCCCAAGAGGTTATAAGGATATTATTTCAACAAAGATCAATTTTCTTTCTGCCGATTATGTCTTTCCACTTGTCTATCCCGATTTCAGCCTTTCGAGCCTTCTGTATATAAAAAGGATCAGGGCAGGACTGTTTTACGATTACGCTTCAGGAACGGATAATTATTATTTTAATGTCCCTGTCAATAGCCAGTTAACCACAGCTTTCCATAAGGGAAATGAAATATTCAGTTCTTTCGGATTCGATCTGTTATCTGATTTTCATGTTTTCAGAATGCCGTTCATGATATCTGCGGGAGTGGAGACAACATGGACTAAACCCGGGGGAAAACCCGCTGTCAGCCTGCTTTTCAGCATGGATCTTTTCGGAATGAATATAGGCAGAAGAAAAGGTTATCTCAAAGGTGGTTATTAACCGCTAAGCCTGCCCGGATTAAGACCCTGCCCGACTGAATCAGTTCTGGCTGGTGTTCGGACGGATACATTATGGTATTAAAATTAAATACAGCCCTTTGCTATCGGGACGGGACCTTGTGAACTCTGAGGTTAACGGTTTCCCCCTTTTAAACAATCTCTTTAAAGTTTCCGGGCAAAAGACAGGATAAGGTCCCATGCTTTTTCCACATGTCCCATTGTAACATTAGTCTGTGCAGTCACCATTCTCAGGGTATATCTACCGTTAAGAACAGTATGAGTAAGGTAGATCAGGCCTGAGTCGTTAAGCAGGTGATTGAGTTTCTCGTTAACCGCATTCAGCTTATCTTCGGTATAATTCTTTGGTTTATAACGGAAACACACAACGCTTATAACCACAGGTGCCAGTATCTCAAAATCTGGTTCTTCATCAATAAGCTTTTCAAGATGAGAGGCAAGGCTGATATGATACCTTACCTTTTCACGGAGTCCTTCAACACCGTAGCTCCTGATAACACTCCAGAGCTTAAGGGCCCTGAACCTCCTGCCCAGTGGCACTCCCCAGTCGCGGTAATCATTCACCGTTCCCCGTGTACGTGTCTTAAGGTATTCTGGAAGTATTTCAAATGTCCTGATCAGCGACTCTGCATCCTTCACAAAATATGCTGTACAGTCGAAATTTGTGAACATCCATTTATGAGGATTGAAGACAAAACTGTCGATATATTCTTTCCCGTCGGTCATCCATTGAAATTCGGGCAGAATAAGAGCCGTTCCGGCCATTGCTGCATCAACATGGAGCCAGACATTATATTCGCTGCAGATCTCTCCTATGGCCCTAAGAGGGTCGATGGCAGTGGTTCCCGTTGTACCAAGGGTTGCCACAACACAACACGGAATATAACCAGCGTCAATATCATGAGAAATGTTCTCACGGAGTTTTTCGGTATCCATTGAAAAATCTTCACGTACGGGCACCTTAATAAGATTCTTTCTGCCAATACCACTTATCTTAACAGCTTTTTCAACTGAAGAATGGGTTTGTTCGGAACAATATACTCTCAGGATCCCGTTGTCAGCAGCACCGGAAGAATTGAAGGAAAAGTTTGTCTTTTTCTCACGGGCAGTAAGTATTGCTGAAAGAGTGGCAGTTGAGGCGGAGTCCTGTATAACACCTTCGAATTTCTCCGGAAGCTGGATCATCTTTCTGAGCCATACCATCATTTTTTCCTCAAGTTCTGCAGCTGCAGGGGATGTCTCCCAGATCATGCACTGGGCTCCGATAGTAGATATTACCATCTCGGCAAGCACAGAAGGAGGGCTTGTGTTGGCAGGAAAATATGCAAAGAAATTAGGGTTTTGCCAGTGAGTGATCCCCGGCATTATTATCTCATCAAGATCCTTCATCAGGATATTGAAAGGCTCAGGATGTTCGGGTGGCAGGTCGGGCAATTTATCATAGATATCGCCCGGCTGCACCGGCGATTTGACCGGATAGTCTTCCACATTCTCCATGTAGTCGGCCATCCAGTCCACAAGCTTATGTGCCTGTTTTCTGAATTCCTCCGGTTTCATATCTTATTCCCTTACTCCGTCAGCAAGAAGAATGATTTTATTTGCTTTAACTTCAATTACGCCACCGTCAATCTCGATTATCTTCTCCACTCCTGCCATGTCAACAACAATAACGTTACCGCTGTCGAGTGTTGAGATGATAGGAGCATGGTCCTTGAGGACCTGGAAGGAACCTTTTTTCCCGGGTACCCTTACAGATTTTATATCCCCGTCGTATACTCTTTTATCGGGTGTTATTATCTCTATTCTCATTACATGGTTTTATTTTGACTGGGCAAGAATTTTTTCACCTTTCTCAATAGCATCTTCTATTGTACCAACCAGAAGGAATGCTGATTCAGGATACTGGTCCACCTTGCCGTCCATTATCATGTTAAAGCCCTTGATAGTATCTTCAATAGAAACAAGA
>DATFLA010000421.1:0-2504 GCA_035268305.1 Bacteroidales bacterium
ACTCCTTAAGTAACAACATTGCAGAGATGGCTTTTCCAGCATCAATAACACTGCCTCCACCGACAGCCACCACAAGGTCAGGCCTCTTATCATCGAGGGATAATACTGTATCATCTATCAATTCAGCCGAGGGTTCGCCATTGATGCTCACAGGAAAAATTTCATGACCAGTTTCTTTTAATCCTTCAAGCAGGGGGGCATGATAACACGATTCTGAAAATGACTTCTGCCCTGTTACAAGCACTATCTTCTTACCGGCCATCCCGGCAAGGGAAGGCAGTTCATTTAATGTACCGTTGCCAAAATATACCTGTGGTATTCTTGCAAACCGGAAAGAAGTTACCATCTGGCCGGATCATTAGGTTCAATAATTTTATACCTCACACCCTGCCTCGGTTCTGCCATATACTCTTCCACTTCTTCCCTCCACTTAAGATAATGAGCAGTTTTCTTGTGTTCTGCAGCTGCTGTCTCCGATTCATAAGCTTCATATATCAAAAAGCTGTAAGGATCATCAGCTTTCTGAACCAGGTCGAACCTGAGATTCCCCTCTTCCCGTACTGATCCCTTATGATTCTCAGTCGTGGCATTAATAAAACTGTTAAGGTTTTCGGGTTTTACCTTGATATAAACACAGGTGACTATCATCTTTTTGTATTTTATGTTGAATTAATCCATCTATTTCAGATAAACAAATTAATACAACCGAAGTTAAATAAAAGAACCTGTTAAACAGTCATGAACTGCACGGTCTTCCTTTACTAATCAAAATAAGAGGCATATTCATCCGGTATCCTGTCGATAGATCTTATCCTGATATCCTTGTAATACACTTCGGAAGCTTCACTTTGTAACTGTATTTTCCCTTTTATAAGGGGATATTCTTTCCCGCCGGCAACATACCGTGAATTTCTCAGTACCATAACCACATGACCGTTGACAATCCTGACACTCTTATCTCCAAAACAGATAAGCTCAAGTGTTGTCCATTCTCCTTCAGGACTCTCATAATCGGCACTCCTCAGGCAAAGGGCATCCCTCCCTGTCCCCGGTCCTATCGGAAGAAAGGGCTCTTTTACACTGGCCACTGCATTCATTGTCCCTTCCGGCAAAAAGGTCCTTACATCTATGGCCGAATTGGCTATTCCCCAGTGATCTCCCATATGACCCTGCATTATCTGGAATTCCTGCGACAGCATCCAGGACCTCCAGTAATCGACTCCGCATTCGCCCGTAGAATTATACAGGAGTCCTGAATCTTTCAACTTGTCAAGACGCGGTTCCCATTTCCTGTCTCCCCATCTGACCTTTAGGGTAAGATGATAATTTTCAAAATCTTTCTTTGTAAAAACACAACCATACGTCTCACCTGTAATATGAAGTACAGGATCACCATCCTCCTCACTAACAGTGAACACATTATAAAGATTCTTATTATAACCGATGGGCTCAACAGGATTCCCTTCCTTATCTTTTGGCTGTTCACCGTTATATGCATTTGTGAGCTTGTAACTCTGGTACATATTCCACTGCGACAGATCTTTATCGAGCAGGTTGGTCCATCCGTCACCAGCAGGTCTGAAGGATGTAATCATAAACAGAACAGCGACAATGAGTACGGGCCTTATCAGTTTTTTCTTTTCCATATTAAAATAATTAAAGGTTTAGTTTTTCAAAAGTCCGGGTGAGTCAGAAAATACCCACTGCTAAATGTCAAAACAATTCTGACTCTATAAATTTACTTTAAAAAATCGTCAAAATAACCGGCCATCTTATTAAACAGGTGTACCCTCGCTTTACCTGCCATGTTATGACCTGCCCCCGGGTAAACGAAATAATCGACCTGTTTGCCTTGTTTTATACATTCATCCAGAAAGGTAAGGCTGTTTTGCCACATCACTGTAGGATCATTTGTACCATGTATTATCATCAGCTTTCCTTCCAGGTTACCAACATAATTCAACAGCGAGGCTTTTTCATATCCCGCGGGATTTTCCATAGGTGTATCCATGTAACGCTCTCCGTACATCACCTCATACCACTTCCAGTCAATAACGGGTCCTCCCGCACATGCCACTTTAAAGACACCGGGATAACGAAGCTTGAGTGAAACTGTCATAAAGCCGCCAAAGCTCCAGCCGTTAACACCTATCCTTGTTGTATCCACATAACTCAGCTTCTTAAGGTAACGTACACCTGCCATCTGGTCAGCAGTCTCATAATCGCCCAGGTGCCTGTGGATAATACTTTCAAACTCAAAGCCCCTGTTTGACGATCCCCTGTTATCGAGTGAGAACACAACATAACCTTTCTGGGCCAACCAGTTAAGCCAGAAGCCTGCACCACCGGTCCATGACTTGTTAATCATCTGTACATGGGGGCCACCGTAAACATATACTATTAACGGGTACTTCTTTGACGGATCAAAATCCACAGGTTTAATAAGCCTGCAGTACAAATCAGTTAGCCCGTCATCGGCTTTTATTGTGAAGATCGACATATCC
>DATFLA010000422.1:0-3553 GCA_035268305.1 Bacteroidales bacterium
AGGACGTAGGAGAGGCCAAGCATTATACCTATCAATATAAGCACTATAGCTGCAAAGACAATAAAAGGCCAGAATGCAATGTTTCGTTCCAACATCATTTAAAAAGTGTGGATTTATAATTTTTTACAGAATATTTAATAAGATTTAAACAAAGATCACCAAGAGTAAGCATGCAACTAAATATAAACAATATTTCTGACTATTTAAAGCCTCATTTATGGATAGTTAATAAAAGAGTATCCGCTTGTTGATACTTTTTTCTGTTTTCATTTTTTAAAAACCCCTGCCAGGAAATTTCTCATATCTCCCCATGCCTCTTTAGCTGCCTCAGGGTTATACCTGATGGGCATATTGAACTTTTTACCCGTTTCTGTTGAAGCAGGGTTGGTAAAAGCATGAGTTGCATCGGGGAATATTTTAAATGTTGATTTGGCCCCGATAGAATCAAGCTGTTTATGAAACTTCTCAACAGCACTCATCGGAACAAATTTGTCACTGTCGCCATGACAAACAAGAATACTGGCTTTAAGAAGGCCCCTGACCACCGGGGCTCCTCCCATACCACCGTGGAAACTAACAACACCTTTCAGTGCAGAACCAAGTTTTGCAGCATTCAGAACAACATAGCCGCCAAAACAATATCCTATTGCTGCAATATGCGATGGATCGGTCTCGGGAAAATTCTTTATCTCTATTATCGCGGCATCAATTCCCTCTTTTGTGAGCGAAGGGTCCTTATAATAGGGTGCGGTTAGCTTTTGTGCCTCACCCGGATTAGCTGCTGTCTTACCATCACCGAACATATCAACAGCCATGGCAATATATCCGAGTTCTGCCAGCTGCCTTGCCCTCATTCTTGCATAATCGTTAAGACCCCACCATTCAGGAACGACAAGAACTGCGGGTCTTTTTCCCTTAATATTACTGTCAAACACAACAAAACTGTGAGCCGTTAATCCGCCTGCCTTATATGTGACAACTTTTTCCGTCAAACCGGAAGGTCCGTTGCCCTCAGCAAATGCAGTAAAAGGTAATACTGCCAGTAGTATCAAAAAACTCCTGAGAAAATGTAATGTTGCCATAAATAATTCAGATTTTACTGGAACTTCTGGTTGTTTTTATAATAACAATACTCTTTTTCGAAAGTTCATGAGTATTTAAAATAGGAGCAGTTTTAAACAGTAAATACAATCTTATACTGACTAACAGTATTAATATTTCCTGCTGAAAGGTCTCATTAGAATTGTAATACAAAAAAAGCTGTCTCACCAGTATTCCACTGTTAAGACAGCTTTTTATCAACAGATAAAATCTGTTTTATTAAGGTATCAATTACTTTTAATTAAATGAAAGTATCAGATACTCTCAGTTTCTACAACTTTTGCCAGGATATCGGCATAGGGAAGTATGAGGTATTTCTTATCTTCAAACTCCACCTCTGTACCGCTAAACGGTTTAAAAAGAACAACATCTCCTGCCTGAAATTCTGGTTTGTCAACCGGACTTGTCCATGCGACAACTGCCTGTTGTGGTTTTTCAGCAGCGCTGTCAGGAATAATTAGTCCCGATGCAGTTCTTTTTTCTGTGTTTTTCTCAGTGATATCTAATATCACCTGCTGGTTTACTGGTTGTAATTCTTTCATATTCTGTGTTTAATTTAAAAATGTTACTTATAATTTATACCTGAGACTGCCGTTAGGACATGCTGTAACACATTTCAGGCATTTTGAGCATGTATAGCTGTCTCCCGGTGAATCTTTCGATGGTTTATAAAGACTGAATTCAGCCGGATTAACTGCGACAATATAACATTGTTTGTCGCAAATTCCGCAACTTGTGCATGTTTCTTTATTAACAGATATTTTAAAGAGTGAAAATTTATTCAGGAAGCCCGACAGCCAGGCAACAGGGCAACCCAGCTTATGGTACTGATACATCTGCTTTGTTTTCCCGTCAACACTTGTACTCATGATAAGTTCCATAATAAGTCCTACCGGGCATACCCAGCGACAGAAAACTTTACCGAACACAAGGCCCAGCAATGTACCTGAAAGAAGAATATACCAAAGTGAAATATGGAAATAAGAAATAGCTATGTACAGGGAGATACCAAGAACGGCAAGGATAATAACTCTTTTATCTACAATGAATTTCAGAAATTTTTTCATTTTTTATATGATTTATTATTTCACCTGCTTATTCCTGGATTGCCATTATTGTATTTCGAGAAGTTCCTTTAGCTTATTCTGGTCAAAACCAACGACTATCCGGCCGTTAATATCTGTCTGCGGCACTCCCTGCTGACCCGATCTGCGCACCAGTTCCTCGGCTGCACGCTGGTCGCCTGATACGTCAATGTCGGTATACCTTATATTATTCTTATTGAGCCATGTTTTTAAAGTGTTGCACCATGTACATGTTGGTGTTGAATAAACTGTTACCCTTTTTGCTGCTTTTCCGTTTCCTGTTGCAGATGAAACGCCCATTGAAGAATTCTCAGCCAGCGATTTATAATATCCTGTTTCATGGCAGCCTTTGATAACCCCTGTAATATTACCTTTTTCAAAGAGCAGCAATGAGGGGACGCTTGTAATTCCGTATTGCTGATGAATATCACGTACGCCTGTTACATCAGCTGTAAGTACAGCCAGGTCCTTTACATCACCTGTGGCGTCATAAAGATTCCTGTAAGCACACATACTTTGTTCACTTCCATCCCTGTACAGGAGTAACATAGACCTTTCTGCGGTATTTATTTTATTCTTCAGTTCCTCAAATGATTGTACCTTTTCCATTATATCCTGTAATTATTTTACCTTATTTATTTGTTTCAGAAGGAAATCCTTGGTTTTGGCGCCCACAAAACGGTCTATCTCTTTTCCGTTTTTATAAAGTACCATTGTAGGAATATTCCTTATGTTATATTTAGATGCGCTTACCCTGTTGGTTTCCACATCAAGTTTGCCAACCCAGGCATTGCCCTCCAGCTCTTCCGCCACATCATTCAGCACAGGAGCCATCATCTTGCACGGAAGACACCAGTCAGCCCAGAAATCCACAAGATATATACCGGTCCGTATCTGGTGCTGGAAATTTTTATCCGACAATACCCTGATCTTTGGACTGTTGGCAACTGCAGGAGTATTCTTCATTTTCCTGTAGTTGTAAAAAATATATGCAACAATAACTACTATAAGCACTGTAACAATGATAACTGTATTACTCATCTCTCAGGAAATTAATTCATGTTTCATTTTGTTCTTGACCTGGTAGGTAAACTCTGTTGCAGCCAGGGCAGCAACTGTTCCTTCACCTACGGCAGTTGATATCTGACGGTATTTTTTAGCTATTGAATCACCGGCAGCAAAGACACCCTTTATGCTGGTAGACATATCGTTGTTAACTGTTATTTCTCCGTATTCATTCATTTTTACTGCACCTGTGAGGAACGAGGTGTTCGGGACATAACCAATAAAGATAAAAACTCCTTCGGCTGCAAATCTATATTTTTCTCCGGTTTTTAGCATCCTTATATCTACACTTTCCAGTTTTT
>DATFLA010000423.1:0-5333 GCA_035268305.1 Bacteroidales bacterium
AATAAGGTAAAAGATTGCGGAGAAGTCGGATTCCGTTCCACGCTTATCAGGTTTAGGGATAATGTGGAAGAAAGTGTTTTGCTTGGTAAAATAGAAGAACTTAATAACAATGATGATATTGACGGGTTCATTGTACAGCTCCCCCTTCCGGCACATATAAATGAGAACAGGGTAATTGAAGCTATAGATCATGAAAAGGATGCTGACGGATTCCATCCTGTAAACCTGGGAAAGATGGTTATAGGACTTACCGGTTTCCTTCCGGCTACTCCATTCGGCATTGTTGAGCTTATTAAACGCTACAGGATAGATACATCCGGCAAAAACTGCGTTGTAATAGGAAGAAGCAATATTGTAGGACGGCCTGTTAGTATCCTGCTGTCGCAGAAAGGTATGGATGCAACTGTGACTGTTGTACACAGCAAGACTAAAGGAGTTGAAGACATTGTCAGGAATGCAGATATTATTATAGCAGCTTTAGGATCTCCGGGCTTTATTAAAGCCGATATGGTTAAGGTAGGTGCCGTTGTTATTGATGTTGGCACAACGAGGGTCAAAAGTTCTGTAACAAAGTCGGGGTACAAACTGACAGGTGATGTCGATTTTGACGATGTGGCACCGAAGTGCTCATATATTACTCCTGTCCCGGGAGGTGTTGGACCGATGACAAGAGTATCCTTGCTGCGAAACACTCTTATGGCAGTTAAAAAGAAGGAAAAAAATTAATCATACCGGTTTAATTGACAGGCAGCTCAATTCCTGTAAAGTACAGGTCAAACATACCTTTTCCCCCCGGCCTGTCTGATGAGAACATCAGGAATAGATTTATAAAATCGGGGTGATAGCCTACTACAGGCCTGTATTCGTCCGATGATGTGTTTATTGATGGACCCAGGTTGACAGGTGAACTCCATTTCCCATTGTGAATTACTGAATAGTAAAGGTCATATCCTCCAATACCACCAGGTCTGTCCGATGTAAAAATCATAACATTTTTATATACCATAGGGCATTTGTCATCATACGGACTGTTTATACTGTCAACTGGTACAGATGCAGCCTCTACCTGTCCAAACCAGTCGGATAAAGCCATGTCGGTCGGAACAGGCTGGTAATATATGTCAAAATTACCGTCCCTGTCTGAAGTAAAATAAGCTGTATCCCTTTTGGTACTAAAGCAGATATATGCATCATCAGATGCTGAATTAAGAACGGTTAGCGGATGCGGACCGTCTATTGATGGTAAGGATGAATTATATACAGGCTGGTTTTTTAAGTAATACATATCAAGATCACCGGAATGCCCTTCCGATGCAAGTATCATATATTCATAACCGTCAATATCACTGAAAAGCCTGTACGGACCAAAGTCATTTCCAGGTGTCACAGCTTTCCCTATCAACTTGTTAAGAAAAGCATCCTCAGTCATCATGGCACTGAGAGTAAAAAGGCCTGTAGTCTTGTCAAAAGTAAATGATACCTCTGCCTGTTCAAGATCAAATTGTCCTCCGGCGCTTTTCCTGTTACTGGAGAAAATTATTGGAGAATCGCCGGTAAACTGTGGCAGTGAGATGTTATAATCATCGTACTGCGTGTTTATTGCTTCAAGGTTAACAACAGTGTCAGGAAAAGTACCTGAGCTATATTTTATGGGGTTGTCTGTTTTCTTGCAGTCGGTTAGAAATGAGTAAATCGCTGTAAAAATGACAAGCAGCAATAATTTATTCCATCGGAGTAACTTTCTCATGACTGCAGTTTTTAGGTAATGATTGTAACAAATATAATCAATATAAAATGAAAAACCGGGTTGTGGCCCGGCTCTTCGAAGGTAGAATTTAGGTTAATTCTAGGGTAAATAGGGTATGTCGTTAATTTGAATTTTCAAATACACATATAAGATGTTTATTTTGTACAAGAGGTTGCGTTGTGCTGCATAATTATTTGCAAAATCACCAAAATATTTTATATCAACCTGTATTCCAAATGTTTATAAAAATGTTAAAATGTTGATAATTGAAGAAAGGTGTAAACATCCTTTTTAAAATAATAATTATTTTTGTACGAACATTAATGTGAGTCATGGAAGAAGACAGATATGGATTTTCCTACGAGGAAGAAGTGAAATATGCGGTGCAGAAGTTCGAGAGGATGAGGAAGAATAATGAGAATTACTTCTTCGATGTGATTGAGTTTGAGACGATCATTGATTACTATATGGAGAGTAACAACTCTTCAAAGGCTTATGAAGCTGCAAAAATTGCCTCTGCACAACATCCGAATTCCTTGTCAATACAGTTAAGAAAAGCCCGGGTTCTTCTGGATAAAGGAAGGGCAGTGGAGGCTCTAAGACTTCTTAAAAAGCTTGAAAGTATAGAGCCCGGAAATTTTGAATTGTACATAGCAAAAGGAACAGCTCTCGGTATGCTTGGCGACATACAGGGAGCAAAAAAGATGTTCGATTTTTCCCTTACTCTCGATTCCGAGGACAAGGAAAATATTTTATTTGCAATCACATCCGTTTTGCAGAATCTAAATTATTATGAATACCTGATTCCCTATATGCTTCAGCTTGTCGATCTGGAACCTGAATTTAAGGCACACCTTTATGATCTGGCTTATGCATATGAGAAGACGGAAGATTATCAAAACAGTATAAATTATTACCTTTTATATCTCGACGAGGATCCATTTTCGGACAGTGCCTGGTATAACCTGGGAATAATTTATAATAAGCTTGAGATGTATGATAAGGCTATGGATGCTTATGATTTTGCCCTGGCTGTCAATTCTCAGAATACCTTTGCTCTTTTCAATAAGGGAAATATCCTGAATAATACTGAAAAATATACGGAGGCAATACCGGTATATCTCGAATATCTTGAAAATGAACCGGAGAGCTATGAGGCTCTGGCATACCTGGCAGAATGTTATGACAAGACTGGTGACACAGATGCAGCAAACAGGTATTACCATGAAGCAATTGAGCTGGCACCGGACTTTGCAGATCCATGGTTTGGACTGGGAATAATTGCTTTCAATGGCGGAAATACTGATGACAGCCTGATATTTTTCCGGAAAGCAGTCAGGCTTGAAGACGAAAATCCTGAAATCTGGTTTATGCTTGGAAAAGCTCAGTATGCCACAGGAGAAACAAAAGCCGCTCTCCGTTGTTTCAGGGAAGCACTTAAGCTTGATGCTTATTATGATGAAGTATGGTCGGAACTTGGATATCTTATCCTTGAAAACGGGCTGACTTCCAAAGCGCTGCCTTACCTGGAACATGCTTACAGGGTAACAGGGGATGTTCCTGGAATAAATTACCTGCTGGCATCGTTTTATCTCCATGTAAAAGACTCCGATAAAGCACTTACTCACCTTTCCGCTGCCCTGGAACTCGACAGAGATATATTTCCCGGCTTTGCCAATATCTTTCCCGACGTTATTCTTACACGAAAGGTCAGGAGATTGCTCGGAACATATGATTTAACCATATAAACTAATATAATCTGTAATGAAAGTAAACTTCCCATTCTTACCTGAACGACCTTCTAAACCAAGGAACTCAGGCCTGACAATGGTAATGGATAAAGGTTTGAGTGTTAGGCAGGCAGAAGATTTTATGGCTGTCGGTAGTGAGTATACCGATTTTGTAAAACTGGGCTTTGGCACTTCACTGATAACTCCTGATCTCGAACGAAAAATAGCTGTTTATAAAAATGCCGGGGTAACTCCCTATTTTGGAGGCACCCTTTTTGAAGCATACATTATTAGGGATATGTTCGAGGAATATATTGAATTGCTCGACAAATATGAAATTGACTTTGTTGAGGTGTCTGACGGATCGTACGATATTGAACATAAAAAGAAACTGGAATATATAGGACTTCTGGCTGGAAGAAGGACGGTGATTTCAGAAGTTGGGTCAAAGAAAAAGGATGTTGTTTATTCTCCTGAGGAGTGGGTATCGATGATGAGAACAGAACTAAGAGCCGGTGCAACAAAGGTAATTGCAGAAGCGCGTGAATCCGGTACTACCGGGATTTATAACCCCGACGGCTCCATTAACAATAAAATTATATGTGGCATTGCCGATCATGTCAAACTTGAAAATGTTATTTGGGAGGCTCCTCTTAAGTCTCAACAGGCCTGGTTTATAAAGCATTTTGGTCATAATGTTAATCTTGGGAATATTCCGCCTGCCGAAATAATCCCGCTTGAAACATTGCGCCTGGGACTGAGAGGTGACACATTTTTCCAGTTTCTCCCTGAAGATCTCCTGTAAAATCGCGATCCAGGTAATAATCCCTGTATCATAAGTATTCAGATAATGAGGAAATTCGGCCTCATAGGCTTTCCACTGGGACACTCCTTTTCAAAGAAGTACTTTACTGAAAAGTTTGAAAGGGAAGGTCTGTCAGACTGCCTGTATGAGAACTATCCACTTGAAAATATTGATCTTCTGCCTGATATATTAAACTCAGAGCCGGATCTTCGCGGGTTTAATGTAACTATTCCCCATAAATCTTCTGTTATTCGTTTCCTGACTCACATAGCAGATGATGCTTCTGAAATAGGGGCGGTTAATGTTGTAAAAATCAAGCGATCAGGGAGCAAAACTGACCTATATGGTTTCAACAGTGATATTAAAGGTATCAGTGACTCACTGGCTCCATATCTTACAGCTTCCATAAAACAGGTTTTGATCCTGGGTACGGGGGGCAGTTCACGGGCGGTATCATATGTTATGCGTAAGGCTGGTCTGAAAGTGATGCTTGTATCAAGAAATGCAGGCAAGGGAACTGTGGGCTACGATGATCTTACGGCCGGCATAATTAGAGAATCGGGAATTATTGTCAACACAACACCGCTTGGCATGTTTCCCGATGTCGGTTCCTGTCCCGACCTGGATTACAACTTGCTTACTGGTGAACAGGTCCTTTTCGATCTTGTTTATAATCCTGAAATGACAAGGTTCCTCAGGATGGGAGCGGAGAGAGGCTGTACTGTTATAAGTGGTATACGAATGTTGTACTCACAGGCAGACAGGGCCTGGGAGATTTGGAATGACAACACTCTCTGACAGGAGTCTGAAAATAATTTTGTTTTGAAGAGAGTGGATGCTTAATATGCTGAAGTCTTCTTCCCGCTTGATTTTCGTATCCAGTATCTCGGATCACAATCGGTACATTCCTGACGCCAGTATCCCGGTGTTACCACAACTCCGTCGCGGGTCCTTAGCCGGCGCTCATATATTGCAAAAACAGGATTAAACATAAGATCCGTTACACCAATTGTATATTTTGGTTCTTCATCGGTGGCATCGGTATTTTCCT
>DATFLA010000424.1:0-4489 GCA_035268305.1 Bacteroidales bacterium
CGGGGACCGTGAAAACATCGATATTACCGTCATACTCTGCACTGAAAGCAATTTCACTGCCATCGGGTGAGAAAACGGGTCGCGACTCCATCCCTTCATCGACGGTCAGGCGACGGGGATCTGAACCATCGGGACCTGCCACCCAGAGGTCGTTGGCATAAATAAATGCGATGTGATCCCGGCTGATGGCGGGTTGTTCGAGTAACCTGGTGTCATCGGGATCTGTGCCGGATACATTGCCGGTAATCAAAAATAAAACTGCCAAAAATGCAGATGATCTTCCTGCTCTTCTCATAACTTTTATTATTAGAAATCAGTAGTGTCCGACTAAAAATATAAAGAGAAGGGTACTCCCCGGAGGTTTCCCCTTCATGTTGTAGTTTTGTTTTAGCGAACAACCTACAACATGAGTAAAAATACAGAAATAAAATTTGTCGGACAGCCGATCTTCAAACAGATATTGAATTTGGTCGATGCAGTGAACATACAGAGCCTGGTAAGAAAGCATAACAGCGACTATTACTACAAGGCATTTAGGAGCAGGGCTCACCTGATCACGATGCTGTTCGGGATACTGTCCCGGTGCGACTCGATGACTGAGATCTGTGAAGGGATGCGGGCTTTGGGAGGAAAGCTCAACCACCTTGGGTTGAAAAATGCCCCAGCCAAGAGCACAGCCTGTGATGGATTACGCAACCGGGACTCCCGTTTCTTCGAGGATTTGTATTTCAGTCTGGTAAAAAGATACCAGTCGTTTTTGTCGGACAGCCGAACCTTTGGATTGACCTTCAAAGAGGTTTTGTTAATCGATTCTACGACTATCCGTCTATTCAGTGACATTCTCAAGGGAGTTGGCCGCAACCCTAAGGGTGACGGTAAGAAAAAAGGGGGATTGAAAGTACATATGCTGATCGATGCAGTTCAATCGGTTGGCCGGTTTATCAAAATCACAGCAGCCAAAGTGCATGATCAGAAGTTTCTGAAGAGTCTGGATCTGATCTCTCACAGCATGATTGTCTTTGACAAGGCATATAACTACTACCACCAGTTTGCTGTTTGGTCGCAACGGCAAGTATATTTTATCACCCGGCTTAAAAAGAATGCCGTATATACCGTCTTGGAGGTAACCAGGGTGCATTACCGCAAGAAAGGAGTGGCAAAGGTATTGAGAGATGAGATTATCGAACTTGAATATCATCCTGAAGACTCTGCCGGGAGAAGGCAAATGAAGGTCTTTAAGACACTGCGACTAAGAAAAGTGTGTTACCAGGATGAGCAGAACCGGTATTATGAGTTCCTGACCAACAGCTTTGATATCACCGCAGAGGAGGTGGCCTTTCTGTACAAGAAGCGCTGGGGGATCGAACTGCTGTTCAAGAAAATGAAGCAGAACTTCCAGTTGCACTACTTCTATGGTGAAAACGAAAATGCCATCAGAACCCAGGTATGGTGTACCCTGATAGCCCAACTATTGCTGACCGTTATCCAGAAGATAGCCCAGACCAAGAAGGCTTTCTCAGTGGTGGCAGCCCTTGTAAGGATGCATTTGATAAGCATGCTGGATGTGAGTGAGCTGCTCAGGAGCACGAACCGGAGCTACCAAATTGCTAGAGGATCCCCGGATGGAACACTGCAACTGGCCTTATTTGTTACAGAAACGGGGGGAGGTCAATTTGAAAAATGAAAAAACATTGCCCTGTTTATGGGCTATACAGAAGAAAAATTACCGACTTTAGAATTTAGTCGGATAACAGTGATTGGTAATATAAGTTTCTCTTTTGTTCATAATATTCCATTTAAAGGTTCTACATCAAAATTCCCTGTAAAGAGTTCAAATGCAATACCATTAATCAAGGCAACTGAAGCAATCAGTAAATTATTAATCTAAAGGTCTATTAATCAGCAATTAATAACACTCATAATTTGAATGATCCCTAATAGCCATTACATACTTAGAATTTAAGGTGTGGAAAAAATGTTCAGAGTGTAGTGCAATATCAACATTATTCCAAAGACGGAGGGATCATTTCAACCCGGGTCCTGGGAAGGCTTTCCGGAAAATTTTGCTGAAGAAACCCGATTAACCTTTCCCTGACATATACTCTTAGATCCCATGCAGTTGGGGAATTTACAGCGCTCATCAAAGCCCTAATTTCCAGTGACCGGTCAGTAGCATTGGTTACCTGCATCACACCGGTAATCCCGTCCCAAAGTCCGCTTTCTTCCAGTATCTGCATAAATGCTTCCCGCAATTTATCCACAGGTAAATGGTAATCAGTATATATATATACGGTCCCAAGAATATCAGCTGAAACACGCGTCCAGTTTTGAAACGGTTTTTCAATAAAGTATGTGGTGGGTACTATCAGCCTTCTTTTATCCCAGATGCGCACCACTACATAAGTTAAGGTGATCTCCTCGATCCATCCCCATTCGTTTTCGACGATCACCACGTCATCGATCCTGATAGGTTGGGTAAGCGCGATCTGAAAACCAGCCAGGATAGATCCAAGCATTTTTTGTGCGGCAAATCCAATAATGATTCCGGCCATTCCTGCCGAAGCAAACAGGCTGATCCCGATACGTTTTATCCCGTCAAATGTCATTAGTGCTATGGCAATGGCAATCAGGATTACAACAAAGATGATGATCCTCTCCAGGACCCTGAACTGGGTGTAGACTTTCCGCGCCTTAAGATTGTCCTCCTGTTCCATATCAAAGCGACGAAGTATCATTTCTCTGGTAAGGTTAATGGCCCGTACGAGGAACCACGTAATGCAGAAAATCACAAATACCTTAACAAACTGTCTGATATACAAGTACATCTTATCATCCAGGGTTAAAAGCTCTTTTATGATGATGAAATCAATCAAAAGGATAAGAACCAGGAAGGGATTTTTAAACTTTTTCCAGGCCTCTTTGATGTTTTGATTTTCAGATCTTTTTGCAAATCTGAGAAACAAGCGTGAAAGAATATAATACAGCACTATACTGATCAGCACTATTGAAAAGCCAATCAGCAGAGCCGTTAATCCCGTATGGGTCGAAAAGGCGTTTTGGTTAAAAATATTTTCCGTTTTTTCTATCATTTCCTCTAAGATTTATTGCTAGTTAATGCCACATTTATGTAAGCCCTCACATCTGCACAAATTACATTCCATCTCTTGCATATCCAAATACAATGCATCTGTTTTATCTATCATTTGAAATCTCAAGGTGGTGAACTTTCACCACATATCTGCAACGAAATCCACGTCTGACATGACACACTCCAGATATTGATTCCTGAATATTATTCATAAATCGCTGTATTTCTTTTGAATGCAACATTAAATTGCTGTAATCAAACAAATGGTATCACTTTTGCCCTGATTCCTTTAAAAAGATATGGAAAAAGCCGAAATCATCACCCATCTGAGTAAGATGCTGAATAGTTACCAGGTATATGTGCACAAATCGAGATACTTTTCCTGGAACGTGATCGGACAAGATCATTTCGAACTAAAACAAAGATTTTTAACCTGTCATGAGAAGGGTTCAGATCATATGAATCGCATCGCTGCGAGACTGGGTCTGTTCAATTACAGCGTTACAGACAACTGGCAAACTATCCTCAAAACAAGCGAAATACAAGAAACTACAGGAAAATTAACTGGTTTCGAGATGGTGAAATCCATTGTAGGTGATCTGTTGATCCTTCTCTCCATACAGACAGATTGTGTAAAGAAAGCAAATGAGCTTGATGATTACGGAACTGAATTTTTGATCAGGCATCTCATCAGTGAATTAGAGAAGGAATACCTGGATTTCATATGCTGGCTGAAGTAATTAGGAATGCACAGTAATCTCCCATGGATCAACCGGAATATTTTTCACCTTTTAGTTGCTCAATTACTTTCCGGGTAAGTTCCTCCATATTTTCAATAAGACTTTTCATTAACTCCTTCTCACGATTACCGGATGCCTGGCTCTTAATTTCTACCAGATCAGAAACCATTAAATTTATTTTCAGGTGTTTAAAGGAGGGGATCAGGCGATGCGCTGTCTCCTTCATCTCTTCCCATTCATTTTTCTCAAAAGCATTTCTGATCTCTTCAATTCCTTCGTATGCATTTTCAATGAATGTTTCAATCATATCATTAAAAAAATCATGGTTCTCCCGGTAAGGTTTAATCAGTACGTCATCAATCTTATCCCTGGCTGACAGTACTTCATCCTCCCGTAAACTATCAGCTGTAACTGCAATGATTTTCACATCTTCATCATTTGCCTCGTTCCTGATAAAATTTGCTACTTCAAATCCGCTAATATCCGGCATATGTATGTCCAGTAAAACCACATCAAAGAGACCTTTTTTATATATTTCCATGGCCTCTCTTCCTTCGCTCGCCAGGCTCACTTCCATGTTGAATCCTTCCAGGATAATCTGTCCCAGTGCCCGGTTCATGGCATCATCATCCACCAATAGCGCATTTATTCCGGCTAGTTC
>DATFLA010000425.1:0-5498 GCA_035268305.1 Bacteroidales bacterium
CTGTGAATAAGACTTAAGAGATACTGTGAGACATGCTGCAAGAAATAAAAATGCTGTGACATTAACGGATTTCATAGATCAGGTCAGTTATTGCAGGATTGAATAATTTTAAATAATAACTTCTTGAAAATAGAAAAGTTACATTTTATCTAAAGACGTAAATTAATTTAAAAGGATGCAAGGGCCTGACAATATATTAAGCGCAGGCCACCTTGCCATCCGATCCGGCTATTCCTTTCTGAAAAAGATATCACCACTTATAGTCTCAAGTTTAATAAGAGAACCACCCTTATTAAGCCTGTCATGTATCCTTGCCGGAATTCCTGTATTTCCTTTTGCTGACAAAAAGGAATGATTCGTATATATTGTCCCTGAAATTGTTGAAAAGTCAATATCAGCATTTATTCCGGCAGGTTCAGCCAGGTCTATATAACCGCTTATTGTCTTTACAGTCATTCTGTCCGTATTACCTGTAATTATGATATTTGCATTTATCGTCTCAATAGTAAAGTACTTATTATCAGGCATCCATATATCCCAGGATATGTTTGCTTCATTGCAGCAATTACATTTTCCCTTGAAATAATCCTTTTTAAAACCGGCCTTTACTTTAAGAGAGCTTCCGTTTTCGTTGTAACTGATAAGGTAAGCATCATTATCCTTATTATCATTTATGCTGACGGAGGCTTTTACTAAGGCTTCATCCTTTGTCCAGGTATGAATCCTTATTGAGTCGGCTATCTGAATGTCAAGAACAAGTACATCCTTTCCCTTAAAGCTCAGGTGCTTTTCTGTATTCACCTGTGCAGTGGCAGTGGCAGTGACAAGACACAGTAATGCCCATACCAATAAAATAGTGGTTTTCATAACTTTATGTATAAAATGATACTGAAGGAGGGGGGGAGATATTACTTCCCCTTCCTGAGGTATATGTTTCCGCTCACTGTAACGATGCTGAATTTGAATCCGCCTCCGTTAAGTGGGAAATTGAGAACATTACCGCCAACTTTTTTGAGGTTTTCCTTTGGTGCGGAAAAGTCAAAATCAGAATAGAAGCTGCCGGTTATGGTACGCAACTCAAGGTTTGTTGCAGTTTTAGGAGGTAAAGTGATATCGATATCGCCGCTGACCGAATTTATTGAAAATGGCTTATCTGAACTGAGACTGCCGAAGGTGACATCTATGTCTCCGCTTATGGTGGTGAGAACAAGCGGACCTGATACGTCTTTCAGTGTAATATCATTGCAGTTTTTAATGTCAATCTCACTTTTCATTCCTGTTACACTGATATCATTTGATCTTTCACAGGTGCTTGTTATTTCAAGTGCTACATTATCAGGCACTTTAACCTTGTAGTGTGTATTTCGTGTGAAAGGGAGAAGACATGTTACAGTAACCTGGTTATCAGCATTGCTGACATCAAGCCCGATACCTGTGTTATCTGTCCCGGCCGGGTAAACGGCTTTCAGCCCCCTTGCTCTTTCAGGAGTTTTAAAACTGCCTGAGTCTGCCGTGATAATAATTTCACTTCCACTATAACCTTCAACGGGCATACTGCCATTGAAATTTTTAAGAACCAGCCTGCTTGTCTTACTGTTTTGGACGGATATCTTATAGTCCTGGGCATTTGTAAAACCACCGTAAAGGAGGATCAGAAATATCAGAGTCGATTTGATAATTGTTTTCATAATGTCTACATTTTAAATTAACTGATCTTTCTCATGCAGACCCGGTATCTGCGATGATTTATTTAGATTGAATTCAATTCATTTTACTTACAGAAGTGTTTTTATTCCATTCTCAGCTACACTTCTTACTTCTTTTATTGTCTTACTGTTGTTTATTATCATCTTCATTGGTGCAACTGCACTCCTTACTTTTCTTTCAACAAGTATATTGATAAGAGTAACCTGCAGTATAGGGTCATCCTGGTGTGCAAGTGACTGAACCAGTGAATCACAGACAAACTGACTGTCGGTATATTTTTCCAGAGCGTAGGCAGCTGCCATTCTTACATTTACATTTTTATCGTTGTTCAGAGTATTGATCAGAACATCAATGAGAGCTTTATCAGGCTTTGGTAATTCATCCACATAATTGACGGCTTGTATACGTTCACTCGATGATTCTCTGTTGAGCATTGAGTAGACTGCATTTTCTTTCAGCGAAGTAACTTCTGACTGTAGCTTTGCAATCTGTTCAGAATTTTTGTTGCCCGAAATCTCCGTCTTAATAATCATCCCAAGCAGAGTCCCGCATATAAGAAGGATGAATCCCGCTGCTGCATAATAAACAACCCTGCGTATGCTTCTCACCGCTTGTTTCTTAACCGGGGCTTCGGATCCGTCAGCAGAATTCATATTTATTTCATCATGCAGCATATTGTAAAAATTAATCCGCAAAGATTCATCCGGTCTCTCCTGAGTGCTGTCAGACATGATCTTGAGCATTTCCTGATTTTCCCTTAGAGAATCAAGGCAATGATTGCAGGTTTCAAGGTGTTTCTCAATATCTTTTACGGTCTTTTCATCAAGGTTACCTTCCAGATAATCCATGATCTTCATTTCAACTTCTTTGCAATCCATGACAACTTCAATTAAACATGTTTAAAATATATGCTCCGCAACTGTTTTATTGCACGGTGCACTGCAACTTTAACCGCTCCGACCGACTGGTTGGTGACAGAAGATATTTCCTCGTATTTAAGTCCCTGGAACTTGCTTAGTATCAGAAGTTCCTTCTGGTTGTAGTCGAGCAATGACAGGGCTTTTTCCAGACGCACAAAATCCTCTTCCCGGTTTACATTTTCTTCATCGGGAATATCGGAAGGATATATCCCTGAACCTGTGAAGATATCTCCGGTCCTCTTAAGTTCGTTCCTGTAGTCGTTATGAATGTTACGCGCCATCTGGTATATCCATGATTTAAAACTGTAATCTTCTTTGAATGTATTTCTGTATCTTATAACCCTGACAAACAGGTTCTGGGTAAGATCATTGCTTATATCCCTGTCGGAAGTAAGACGGAGAAAAAAATTGAATAACCTGACATTATACCTTTCAAAAAGTATGCTCATGTACTGAAGGTTACCCTCCTTTACCCTGACCATTATCGTTTCATCATTCTGATCAGAAACCATCCGGTTTAATTTTTCTTTACACAGGTTACCGGTAAAGTTACAAATGGTTACATTATACAATGTTTTTTTTCAATGTATTTAAATATTTGAATGTTACAGTAATCGCCTTATATATAATCAGATAAAACTAATAATGTAGTTAAGGACATAACTTTTATAGCATAACTATATCTATCTGTGAATAATATATTCAATAAGCAGTCTGGTATTTTTAAATTTTTGTTATATTTTTATTCATCAAACCAATTAAATTTAATACAAAACCATGGAAAGAAGACAATTTATTAAAAATGCCGGCCTTGTCGGCGGAATGTTGGCAATGTCACCTGTAATGGGAAAATCAGGGTTTTTTAGTGATTTTGATTTTCCGCTCATAGATTTACATGTTCACACAACAAACACATTTACAATCGATGATGCCATGAAGCTGGCAAATGAAAGAAATGTAAAATTCGGGATTGTTGATCATCCTGCCGTATGGGCTTTGAAAGACGATAATGATCTGAGAAACCATATCACGAAATTAAGCAAGTACCCTGTTTATATAGGTTTACAGCCAATGACTACAGGCTGGACAAAAAACTATTCAATGGAACTTCTCGACCAGATAGATTACATCCTGATGGACCCGCAGACCATTCCGCTTGGGAATGGACAATTTCAGCGGATATATGAACTTGAGACCTACGTGGAAAATACTGAGGAGTTCATGGAAAGATATATGGCACACAGCATTAATATTCTTAATACTGAACCTATTAATATTTTTGGATGGCCTCTCTTTCTTCCCGTCTGTATTGCCCGCGATTACTATAGTCTGTGGACCAATAAGAGAATGACGAGTATTATTGAGGCTGCAAAAGCCCGTAATATAGCTATTGAAATAAATGATATATCACATACTCCACATGACAAATTCATTCTGATGGCAAAAGAAGCCGGTTTGAAATTCACTTTCGGGTCAGACTCGCGCAATTCAAATGCAGGAAGGCTTGCTTATTCCAAAGCAGTGGCAAAGAAATGCAATCTTACTGCAGATGATTTCTACATACCTGTACAAAAGGAACGTAAATTATAACCAGGAAGGGCTGTACTATATGTCTGAACTGATGTTGCCGGACGAGGTTATTGCGGCAGCGAATGCCAGTTTCCGGCTTTAGTGCAGCCTTTTTCTTTTATAGTTGGGAATATCCGAACCATTGTATATGCCAGTTGTTAAACAGTAAAATGCTATACTATGAATGCACGTCAGATTGTTCTGGCTTCCCGACCAAAGGGCCTGCCGGATAACGAAAACTTCAGGTTCGAGAGTGTTGAGCTCGACGACCTCAGGGAAGGAGAAGTCCTTCTCAAATCGCTGTTTATTTCTGTTGATCCCTATATGCGGGGAAGAATGAACGATACAAAATCATATGCCGCATCATACCAGGTTGATAAACCTATTGCAGGGGGTGTAGTGGCACGGATAGTCGAAAGCAAAAATCACGGGTTCCTTAAAGACGATATGGTATATGGAACTCTTCCATGGTCAACATATTCAATTGAGCACGGTGATAAGCTCCGTAAGATAGACGTATCAAAGGTACCTCCGGAGTATTACCTTGGTATACTTGGCATGCCCGGCCTAACAGCCTATTTTGGGATAACTGACATAGGCAAACCTAAAAAAGGGGAAACAGTTGTTGTATCAGGCGCAGCCGGAGCTGTGGGTATAGTGGCCGGGCAAATTTCAAAAATTCTGGGTGCCAGGGTTGTTGGTATTGCAGGATCGGATGAGAAATGTGCTCTGCTGAAAAATGAATTCGGATTTGATGAAGCAATTAACTACAAGACTGCAAAAATAATGAAGAAGTCGGTGGCTGCCGCATGTCCCGATGGGGTTGATGTATATTATGATAATGTAGGTGGGGAAATTACTGATGCAGTAATTCTTAATCTTAATTTCCATTCAAGAATTGCGTTATGCGGACAAATAGCTTATTATAACAGCAGGGAGATCCCTGTGGGACCGGTTATTCTCCCAAGACTGCTTACCCGGAGTGTTAAACTTCAGGGATTTATTGTCAGTAACTACAGCGACCGCTTTGAAGAAGGTTTAACGGCTCTTAACCAATGGGTTAAAGAGGGGAAACTTAAATATACCCAGACAATAGCCAAAGGATTTGATAGTCTTCCTGATGCATTCCTTGGCTTATTCAGCGGCAGGAATACGGGAAAAATGATTGTTCAAATTGAATAATAACCTACATTCAGTCATCAAGTAATATTTGCTTGCTGACAGGATCAACCCGTAGAGGAATGCCCCAGTAAAATAACTGGTCTATAACTGCATATATCTCAGGGTATGTCAGCCCGGGAT
>DATFLA010000426.1:0-3415 GCA_035268305.1 Bacteroidales bacterium
ACCAAGAATTGTTATTCCGGTTATCATGGAATGAATAGGTTTGAGTTTCATGCTCAGTGAAGAAATATAAATCTGTAATACAATGATAAAGAACGCATCAAGACTGGTGACAGTAGGAGCTGTTATTGTACCCGGAGCTAATCCGAAAAAAACCGATAACCTGTCCATATTAACCCATTGATCGAGGAATACAGGGAAAGAATAATAGAGCTGGTTGAAAGCTGTCCAGAATACTGCCATAATAAGCAGGAAAAGGTCATATCTCCAGTCGGTAAGGGTGGCAAAAATATTTCTGAAAGCAATACCGACATTATTTAAAAAAGTCTTGTCTGAAGGTTGCCTGTCGGGTTCTTTGAAAAAGAAAATGACGAATATAAAGTTGATTGCTATTGTAACTATAGACATCAGGAAAACGAGATGCCAGCTGACTTTATACAGGAAGCCTGCAATAAACGGGCCGATAAACCCACCGATGTTGACCATCATATAGAATATCCCAAAACCGATGGAAGCTGTTTCATCGTTTGTGGTTTTGGCTATCATGCCTGAGATGATAGGTTTGAACAGGGCTCCTGCCACAGCAAGAAAGATGTATGCAGCAAAAACCATTGTAAAGGATTGTGATGTACCAACCATAAAATAGCCCGCCACATATGCAGCAAAAGACAGTATAAGCACCTTTTTAAATCCTATCCTGTCTGAAATAGCTCCTGTTATAAGGGGAAGGAAATAAAGAAGCATTGAACCTGTTCCGATTATTAATCCCTTCTGCACCTGGTCAAAACCGAGGGCACCTGTATCTCTCGAAAGGGTAAGATAAAGAGCGAATGCATTATAGAACCCATACCAGGCCCATCGCTCGAACAATTCCATCATATTGGATATCCAGTATACCCGTGGTAATTTCTTCAATACTTCTTTAAGGTTGCTCATACTAATACTGTCTTTATTTTATGGAACAATAATAACCTTCATAACCGTAATGAACAAAACAAACGGAATATTAATCCCATATCCCGTCATACTAAACAAACTGTTACAGCAATTAAATCTGATTAAAATCTTTCGAACCGGCATTCCCGGATAAAATTTTCGTAAAGATGTAAAAAATGTTATTCGGCTCCAATATTTCAAAGATGGAAATATTATGAAACAGGATAATTGTATGCGCAGAATAAATTAGGAAGTGTGGATCAACTTTCTCTTTCAATACGTGAACCCAAGTTTGGTCAGGCCATCCCTTACCTCAGGGGCGGACATAAATAAGTTCCAGAGAAGACCTGTCCTGTAGTTTTCGATCATACATATTATAGGTCCCTGATCGATAGCAAGAGTTGAGGTAGCCCACCAACCCTCTTTTACATCGAAGGCATCGTAGAACCCGTAATTACCCCAGAGATGATCTCCAAGGAAATAATAGTCAGCCTTCAAAGCGTTCATTGACTGGGTTGGAGTATATGGAATGGATGAAATAGCAGCTGTGGGTGTTATTACACCAAGATCATTTGTGGGAGACTGGGCATTATATCCCCATGGATTATCGGAAGCTGACAATCCCCATACGGAAGGACCATATCCTGGATATTTCGCCGGATTTGCAACACAATAATTCCAATTAATAAGAGACTGATTAACATTTTGTTCCCAGTAATCAGCATACTTGTCTTTCAGATTCCTCGGATCAAGTCCAAGGAACGAGTACTGAGTGAAGAATAAGGGTCCTCCGTAATCTTCTCCAAGTGGTAATACAATACCATAATATGACTTCCCGTTAACTATTCCCCCGTTATTTGCATATCCATTGGTGTAGACATCTGCATTTACAGGGTGTGTCGGAGAAGAAGCGGCAAGGACATAAGTAATAAGAGTCTCATTATAACCCTGTATCTTAAGAGTATATCCGTAATCGGGCGACCATAACCAGTAAAGTGTCTTTTCACCGTTTGTAAACCAGTCAAATTCAACGGCTTTAAAGAGATTATTAATCCTGTCAATATCATTTTTTTCCTCGGTTACAGTTGAGTCAAGATATTGTCTCATACATAGAAGGCCCTGTATCATATAAGAAGTCTCCACGATATCTCCGCCATTATCGGTAGAGCTGAAAGGCTGTGTTTTACCTGTGGTTCCGTTCAGCCAGTGAGGCCAGGCACCATGGAAACGATCGCATGTTTCCAGAAAGCCAAGTATCTTTTCAAGCCTGGCCAGGCCATCAGCTCTTGAGATAAATCCCCTGTCCATAGCAACTATCATCGCCATTATACCAAAACCTGAGCCTCCTGTCGTAACGATATCCCCTGATGTATTCCTTTCACGGGCCATGCCGCTTGAGGGATGGCCATTATCCCAGAAATATTTAAATGTTTGTTGTTGCACCAGTGTTAAAAGGTCGTCATCAGATAATTGAGGGAACTGGTATGTTGAATCTATGGAAGTATAAAAATTGTTTGAAGAACCGGTGAATATAAAACCACTGGCTGATGTCAGGGAGGAAGAAATTGAAAATAAATACTCTGTCAGACCTTTTGCTTTAGTCTCCGACGTAGCTGTTACAGTCTTTCTGTTATCGGAGAGAGTGAAAGACAAAGCAGGACCGTTAAATGAGAATGAGGATTGATAAGTCGCAGGATCCAGCGCCTGTGAAAAAGATACTTTGAAGACAAGACTTTCAGGACTGATATTCTGTAATGGTACAGATGTCATTGGCATCCCGTTCAAACTGATGCTGTCTATCACAATGGTTCCTGCCTGTGTAGTAAAATTATATCGGACCCCGGCAAAAGTCTCCCCGTTGATACCTTTCAGAGCTGATGAAATATCAAGTGTATACTCAGTCGAATATTGAAGAGGATCATTGGGCGTAAGGGTAATAGAAGAGGCAGAGCTGCCTGAAGAATAAATACAGGGTATCTGTCCGCCCTGCGGATCTTTTAACAGGATTACTTTATTAATTGCAGCTGTGTCTATCAGGGTATTGAACACAATATGGACCGGGTTATCAACCGGAACATTATTTACATTACTGCCGGCAGTGAGTGTGTAGCTGCCTGTTTTCACACTGACAACCTGTATAAGACCACCGGTATTGTTTGTAGTGTTATCCTTACTGCATGAATGATTTATAAAGAGAGATACAGAAAGGAGTAAAAGTAATGCCCTGCTTTTCATAATATAAAATAAAAGAGGCTGTATTGAAAGAGAGTTTAATCCGGCATACCATCAAGCTTTCAATAAACCCGCCCGAATGTCCGTTATACAGGGTTCATCCGGGCAGGTTTTGTGTGGCTGTATGAAACATCATCAAAACAGCCTCCTGGTTCTGAATCTGATACTAATTAGGTTTTCCTGAGTTATACATCAGCGAGATAACATCAGGAGACAGAACCGAATGATATATTGCGACATCATCAAGCAA
>DATFLA010000427.1:0-9174 GCA_035268305.1 Bacteroidales bacterium
TGAAGATATTTCTCACCAACATACTCCAATGACATTGACGGACTGTTTATAATGATATGACCGCTGATACTGTCTTTCTTTACAATACCATTAATTACTGCTTCAAGGTCACGAATTTCTGTCTTAAGACTGTCGCCTCCATACTGAAGGGAAAGCATGGATGTACTGAACTTAACATCACCTTTAACGCTGTCATTTGAAACCACCCCCTTTAGCTTAACTCCCAGGTTATGTATTAAAGTATTAAACCTCAATGACATATCTGCATAATGAAGGTTTACATCATTTATTTTAAAACTCTTTATGTCAATATAAGGTAATTCTGTCGCCTGAGATTCAGGAGGTTCCGCCACAGAATCAGGAGAAACAATGTTATAGTTTGTATTTCCAAGGCTATCGGAGTATATATTTACCAAACCTCCATTCATCTCCAGTCCAACAAGAATAATATCATTTTTCTTCCACAAGGCTTTTGCATCAACAATACCTACCAGTTCATCTACCCTGAGAAGGGTATCGGAACCAGCTCCGTTAACAGGATTAATCAGGGTTAAACCATTAACTTTTAGACCGAACTCCGGGAAGGTGCTGAAGAATGTAAGTTCCACCGAACCTATGTCCGATTTGCATGTGATATATTTTTCAGCCTGTTTCCTGACCAATGGGGTCAGTTTTCCGGGTGTAAAGACAATCCATGTCAGGATACTGATTATTAAAATCAGGACTCCCAGTAATGACAAAAAGGAAATAACAAAGATCTTCAGGAAATTTTTCATGTCTAAGTAAATCTGAGTTCAAATAACATAGAGCAGCCCGGGATTTTAGCTTTTGCATATTCCGGTGCAACATTAACCATGCCGGGTTCAGGGAATATAAAATTTTCAGTTTGAATGGTTGCAAACCGGTTATGCCTTATTTACTCACTTTTGTGAAAGAGAAGCTTACCCCGAAATCATCATGATATTTCAATGTTGTTTCCGTCAGTTCCGTTACAGTATATACCTTGGGCACTGTGCCACCCAGCTCCAAAATATGAATATGGGTGAGAAGATCGTTCACAAGAGTCCAGGTAAAAGGCTGTGCTTCGGCTTCGGTAACATCATCGGAGGTATCCCAGGTTGCACCTGTCCCGTCTGAAGCATATTTATAGAATAATGTTCCCGACTGCCATTTACCGGTCAGAAGGGTCTGGTCATAGGTAGTGTCCTCTTTTGTACATGAGACAGCGAAAAGAGTTACCATAGCCAGCAGAGCAAGAAAACGCAGAGTCCTTTTCTTCATAACAACAGATTTAAAATTCATTGAACCACAATCATTAACGAATATCATTGTTTAGTTTGTATGATATTTTAGGTCATTTAAAGGTAAATAAAAATCAGATAAAACCTGTTATAACAGTTGATTAAAGATAATTGCATAAAATCTTCAAATCTCAGAGTCAGCCAGGGTTAAATATAACCTTCATTATTTACAATATCATTTCTGACTACTCTAATATTGCATATGATTCAGATTCAGCAATGTTGAAGGCCTCATTCCTGGCGAAGCACCGTTTCAAATCCACATGGCAGGCACCTGCATTGTCAATCCGGGCAAAAATAACGGGTATCGAAAAATAATATTTACATGAGAAAGTGTAACCTACGGACACTGCTTCCGTAAAAGTATATGATGTGAATATTAACCTGATTAAAGAACCGGCATAAATCTTTAATTATCATGAAGTTATTAATGTCATTACTTATTTCACTGGTTATTATGTCATCCCTTTCGGGCTGTGCGCCTGCTAAAAAAAGCAGATCCGATCTCAGTGGCCTTATGCTACTGGAGAACACCCAGCTTGGGAGGAACAGGTCTTACTATTCGAAGCATGGCAGGAAAAAGCTCATTAAGAAACATGCCAGGTTCCATAAGAAAGTAAAGAAGAAAGCCCAAAAAAAAATCCGGTGATTTCTGAATTTTTATTTATCATTTGAATACCGGGACTAAACTCGTTTGAAGATTTTTTTAAATGGGAATGGGAAAAAACCCGGAGTCTCCGACCTGTACTTTCTGAATTCGTCTCCAAAAAAACCTTCCATTTCTTCATATTCATCTTTGATGTAGATTTTCAAAAACACATATCCAACGGGGCTTACTGCCAGAATAAGCCATGAATTCATCATAAGCGATACTCCGGGAACGATAAACATAATGACAGAAGAATACAAGGGATTACAGCACAGGTAATAAGTACCTGAAGTAATAAGCTGTGTATTTTTCAGACCGTTCAGCAATGAAGGTATCGTAAAAAAATAAATCAGTGAACCTGCAATTACAAAGGCAAGTCCGGTGAAGAATAAAATTCTGCTACTGTTTACAAAATATGTAAACATACTTCTGTAACTGACTGTAGTTAATATAGCCATCGCAAGCAGGGGAAGCACTGTCATCCCTATTTTTGGTCCTATCCCCATATAACTTAGTTTCTTCATAGCATTTAGATTTAATGTTGATTTAAAAGACTTTCGTTTTATATAAATGCTGCAGGTTTATTTGAACATCAAACCAAACCTGTAACTGAACTTTATGAGAAATATATTAACCGGTTTCATTTTAAAAAGGGAGTTTAAGCAATCGCTGTCAAGATTACCTGAATTATCATATCCATTCCTGGTCTGATTCCATACAAAAAAGACTGAAGAACCGGGGCTGTATTCCCATCTGACCACAAGATTCGACATAAAAGACTGATAACTGAAATTACTTACACCCAATTGATAATCCGTCTTTCCGTCACAATTTTCATCAACATTAAATCCATTCCCATTCCCTGATATCTGTGTTCCGGAATAAACATGATACCTGTCAATATATCGTGTAGCAGTTGGATTTGTAATATACTTATATTCGGAATATTTACCCGAAGCCAGGAATGGCTGTCCCCAGTACTGTATACTCAGATCTGGTAACAGGTTAATATTAACCCTGAAAGATGCAGATATGGTTTTCTGATGAATTGTTGAAAAAACATAGCGTTTGCCGTTATTATAATTCACTGTTGTTATATACTGAAGATTATCATCAGAAGTCGAAGATTGCGGACCAAATGCTACCATCAGGTAATTTGTAGGCTTATATTGCACATTTATATTCAGGAACCCGGAAACGGAGCTTTTCTGATATTGACCACTCCGGCCCGAATTTACGGATAGAATCAGTCTCCTGCGGTTATCTGTTGAAAAGCCATATTGTACCTGCCATGATCCTGGTATCTTCATAAGAGGACCACCACGTAAAAGTGTTGATGACAGCTGATCTGTCGTTGCGCTTCCAGAAATGTATGCATTCCAGTAGTTTTTAAAGGTCATATTTGCATTTTGCTCTATGGCATTTGACAGATTATTGCCACCAAAGTCATATAAGCTGTAGATATCACAATTTATTGAATATCTGTTATAAATGCCTTTGGGTTTCCACTGGTTATAGCCTGCGGCAAGAATCCCATATAATTGGTCAGCCTGACGAATATAGCCAAGGTCATTTGCCTCAAATCCGGGTGTTTTCCAAAGGAAAGCACCTTTCAGGTTCAAATGACCGTTGAGCTTCATTACCTGCAGTTTACCACCTGACCCTGTTAATGTTCGTTTCATTGTATCAAATTTTACATAAATATTGTCAGGCCTCTGAAAATACCTTGCAGATGATTCCTGTGTAATCTTGATTGCCTCACGGCTTCCTTCCACACTACTTATGGCAGCATTGAAGTTAAGCATCCAGTTTTTATTATAAAAGTATTGTGTCAGATCAACTCCGCCAGTGTATGCAGCCCTGTGCAAAAACGATGACAGTGTTGAATCCATCATCCTGTTTGTACCTGTAATTATACCCCCTATAATGGAATTTCCGGAATTATAGTCTTTTTGCATTCTGCCAACAAAGTAATTACTTAAAGGTTCCACTGGAATATATATTTTCCCTCCCAGCGTATCTATAACAGCTTTTTCTTCATTGGTAACAGCATCAATAATTCCGACTGACAACCCGTTTTTTGTTTTTCCTGTGAGCTTTGCTGCTCCAATTATCCCAGTAAAAGACGGTGCTTCAGCAATCCATCCGCTTTTTAGTCCGGAAGGGTTGCATTGCGGAGCGCGGCCAATTCTTCTTGAATAAAATAGATTATCATTGCCGACACCACTGTCACCTGTGCCTATATTGAAATCTGTTATATTATTTCCCTCAACAAAAAAAGGTCGTTGCTCTTTATAAAAAGTCTCAAATGCTGAAAGGTTAACAACAGAAGGATCAGCTTCAACCTGACCGAAATCCGGATTAAATGTAAGATCGAGGGTTATATTATTTGTAACTCCAATTTTTGAATCGACACCGGCATTATAACTATAATTCCTTCCTGAACTCCTGAATGGGTTTTCTCTCTCGGCTTTATATGTTTCTACCCTGGAAAGAAGATAAGGTGTAATGTCAAATATTTTACGCGGTATGATCCTTTCAAGACCATTCAGTTCACCGAACATATGTATTAATCCTGGCGCATCTTTAGGTATGTGTTGCCAGTAATCAAATTCATTTTTACGGTATATCAGCCTGGCTACCTGAAGACCCCATTTATCTGCAGAATTCTTTTTAAACCTTATCTGACTCAACGGGATTTTCATTTCAGCCACCCATCCATTATCGTTAATAGATGTTCGCACCCACCAGTCAGGGTCCCAGGTAGGATCCTGGTTTTGGCCATCGTTTGTGTAAACAAGGTCATACTTGACACCGGCGGCACTTACACCAAAGAAAAAACCTGTTCGCAAATCATGATAACTATCAAAAACAACGGCAATTACATCTCCTTCTACCTGATCCTTCCTGGTTAGCCTTCTTACTATACTGTCGCGATGTGTATCAAATGCTTTAACAGCAACGTAGATATTATTATCGTCAAACAATATTTTAAATTCAGTCTTCTGAGATACAGGCTTTTTATTATATGGCTCATATTGAGTAAAATCGGCACACCAGATTCCTTCAGTCCATGCATAATCATCAAGTATGCCATCAATGGCCGGAGGATTGACAATATGTCCGGCCGTATACAGATTTTTTACAGGATCCTGGCCAAAAATCCTTGCAGATACCAGTGATGTCAGCATCATAATCAGTATTAAGTTTCTGACTTCTGACTTCTTAAGTGCCAAGCATTGGAAAACTGCTGACAAATAACATGTTACCTTTTCATCGCAAAAACTCCTTAATAATCCGTGCTGATTATTGTACTCAAAATTTTCGCTTGTAGAAACATTGATCTGATGTGTAATAATTCTCTTCATTTTTTTGAACATTTAAATATATGCCCACAAATTGAAGAGATAAAAACCTGCTGTCCAAATCTTTGTGACAGAAAGCCTGGATTTGTTACATACTGATAAGATCAGACATACAGCAAACAAAAAGTTGGGACGGGATGTAATTTTTTGTGATGAAAGGATTACCTGAGATGTTTCATTCTAATGTCAAAATCCTTTGTATTATTTCTTGAAACAGGAATTTCAGCATCTGATTCAGATACTTTTATCCTGTATCCCAGCGAATTACCTTTTTTTGAATTTACAAGGTTGAGATTTACAATAAAGGTACGGTGAATTCTCATAATGTTCTGACCGCCCGTAAGCTGCTTTTCAATATTACTTATTGAGGTTCGTATCATCTTCTTTGTTTCCCTGCCTTCAACAAGAATATGAAAAACTACATAGTTGCCGTTTGCCTCACAAAACATGAATTGACTTGGATAGAAACTCAAATCCTCTTTCTTGAGTTGTGAATTAACATGAATTAATTCTTCACGTGGATCAGCTTTTCCGGGATCCATCATTCTATAGCTAAACTCGGTCTCCTCATATGAGAGATAACGTAAATTTATTACAGTAAAGAATCCAAAAGGGATAAGTCCTATAAGTATAGCTTTTTCGCATGAATCAAAAAATGTTGAAATATTCCATCGCTGAGAGGGAGGTTCAATTATAAACCCTGCAAAATAGATTACCAGGCATATAACAAACAACATTATCAATACGGAAAATATTTCCTTTTTAATAGTCCATCCCGATTCATCCGAAAAGGCAGGAATTTTTTTTAACAACTTAGCTGCAAAGTAAATGAATAGTCCCTGTATTAAGGCATAAGCCGCCATTGTCAACGCCATATTCATTTTTGCAGCACGGACACCCAAAGGCTGATATAATGTTATGAACACAAACCATATAAGTGAGAGAATGATAGTGCCTGCAAGCGGCTTCCTTATAATTAGATTCTGAGGATATCTTTTTTTTAACTTGTCCATAAATCAAGCCACCAGTAAAACATTATCTTATGTTTCTATAAATCAAACAAATAAGACATACGAAAATAAAATCAGATTATAAGCAAAAATAGAAAAAACAATAATCGGGTTAAGCAAAGTTATAACAATTTTACGTAACCCGATTATCTCCCTTCTTTAGCTAAATGTTGCTGATATCATCATGCACCATTTAGGTATTCTCACCCGAAATATTTTGCTTTTTTTATTTTTTAAGCCATTCCATAATCTTGTCAGATCCCGGAGATTCTTTAGGATCAACAACTCCAACAAGTTTACCATTCTCGTCAATCATGTATTTCTGATAATTCCATGCTACCTTGGTATCCATAACACCATTTAGTTTCTTCTCGGTAAGCCACTTATACAAAGGATTTTCATCTTCACCCTTCACAGAAGTCTTGGCCATAACAGGGAAGGTAACATCGTAATGTTTTTCTACATAATTTTTAATTTCGTTATCCGATCCGGGTTCCTTGTCTCCAAAATCATTTGAAGGCACTGCAATGACAACAAGCTTATCACTGTTGTCTTTGTAAAGCTGCTCCAGACCGCTGAACTGAGGCGATAAAGAACATTGAGTGGCAGTATTCACAATGAGCACTTTCTTGCCTTTAAGATCGCTCATCTTGTATGTTTTGCCATTAATATCCTTTAACTGGTAGTCATAGAATGACTTGGAATCCTGGGCACTGGCATAGCCAGCTGCCACTAAAAACAAAAGGACTAAAAAATACACTTTTCTTTTCATGACTTTAAACTTTTGGTTTATAAATGATTAAAAACAGCAGGAAACACACGGTCAAATTTCAGTCACCAATCTTGTTATAACAATAAAAAGTTATATAAGTTCATGCATTCCCTGTGCGTCATTATGCAATACCCACAGAATTTTCTGTAAAAAAAAGTTTTAAAAACAAGCAACTAAATTAAAACATTTAGATACTTCTATTTGTTATAATTAAACGGAACAATCAGACACACAATTATTTAATCCTTTAACTCGACAAAATCTTTTAGTGATGAACTCTTATGTTGACGCATATTTAAGCAGGTTGGGGAAATGGGGAAAAGAGACTCCCATACTGAGAAATATTATTCTTGGATGTGGATTGACTGAAGAGATGAAATGGGGTAAACCCTGTTATACATTCAGGAAGAAAAATGTGGTAATAATACAGGGATTTAAAGACTATTGTGCAATTATGTTTTTTAAGGGGGCACTTTTACAGGACCCTGAAAGGATACTTAATAAGATAAGTGAGAACACTCAGGCTGCCCGCCAGGTCAGGTTCATGAATACGGCCCAGATTACCAGGATAGAAAATATTCTCAGGTCATATATCTTTGAAGCTGTGGAACTTGAGAAAAATGGCAAGAAAGTTAAAATGAAAAATACGTCAGATTTCGTAATGCCTGAAGAATTTCAGCATAAACTGGAAGAAATACCCGTCCTGAAAAATGCCTTCGAATCGCTTACCCCCGGGCGACAAAGAGCGTACATATACTACTTTTCCCAGGCAAAACAATCCAATACACGAAGAACAAGAGTTGAGAAGCATGTCCCGCATATAATTAAAGGAAAAGGCCTTAATGACTGATGAGCCATACGTAAATACTTAATAAGCCAACAAGTACTGCTTAACCGGGAATGATCTGATTTTCAAATCAGAATAATGTCAATTGCACTTTTATAAATCCTCAGCATGAAATACAGTTAAATCTGGCCGAAGGCACTACTAAATCCACTTGCGTCAATAGCAAAGTTATATACCGTGGAATCATTATCATGTAGCTCTACCTTAACGGGCCCGTTACTTTGCAGTAGGAATATCCTGAACTGGCTGTAATCACTGTTATTTCTTTCAATAAGTATACCACCCGACTTATTCCATCCCCTGGTGGAAGTCATTCGAAGTTCCTTACCATCAGAATTGGTGAGGCTGATATGTACGGGTCCGGCAAATTTTTCCACAGGACCTGATTTCTTCTTTTCATGCAAAAATATGCCTGCATTTATTTTATCTACGAATATTACTGCATGCAGGTAATCATTTGTTCTCGTAGGATCTGTGTAGCTTCCGTCTGATTCATAACTAACATATTTCCTTCCTTCCGGCTCCCCCGGCTTGGCAGCATAAGAGCCAACAGACCAGGGATTTACTACAGTGCGGTTTACCCTTGCTTTAGCTTTGGAATGAGTATTCTTTTTTACTGTTTTTTTCGGAGGAGGAGGCGTACTTGTACAAGCAATCATAAGTACAAGCAAGGGAAACAAAATCTTCTTCATCATGTAATTACCTTTCTTTTGTTCTTGTTTTATTAAAAGTAAAAAATCAGACCCTGAAATTGTGCCATTATTTCACAAAACGGCCGCAAGATACTCATCTTCATTTAAAATCGGGCATGATTTATAAATATCATATACCCTCAAAGTGTTTCAACAACAAATACCTCTATCTTTCAGTTAAAAGAAATTTCCTGAAAAAGACATCTGACTCCGAAATGTGATACTTATTGTATATATCAGTCCGGCTGAATTAAGGAGAAAAAATATATCAAATATTTATTGAACTATGTGTATATTGCAGTTGTTATATGCTGTAAGCAAATCGGGAACAAATACAACTGTTAAATAATCCGACTTGCTTGTTAAACAGAAAATTAAAATGCTTTTCAGGGAAAAACCGTTAAGGATAAATAATCTTATAACAGAAACAAGGGAGACAAAATTGATGCTTTATTGCAACAGAAAATGCATAACCGGGGAAGTGGCAATAACCGTAATACAGGTAAAAAGCTAAATACAATAATTAATCACTAAAATT
>DATFLA010000428.1:0-8888 GCA_035268305.1 Bacteroidales bacterium
TCCGGCTATTGGAAGGTGGACAACAACGGACCAGCAATCCTCCAAACTCTGACTATTAATCAATTGACTTACTGCCACCTTTTGGGAGATCCCTCGCTCCACTGTGTTACGCATCGGGATGACAGGGCAAGAGGTTTACAATGTCATCCCGAAGGCGAAGCCGAGGGATCCCCCAAACCCTTGTAGGTGGTTAATTAACATCATGGAACCACTTCGTGGTTCATAGCGTTATTCCCATGCATTGGCTAGTAATGTTGAAATCGCTCCGCGATTTTATAAGAATTTAGCGTATTGCCATCATGATACAGATCTTTTTCACTTCCAATTTCAATAACTCTAAGTACTTGAAGTACTTTTAACTCCTTTTCTTCCGTCCCTTTTCCAATTTGAAACCGGCAACAGGGTAAATGTGCCGTATATAAAAGTAACACATAAATTCTCCATTCACACTATCAGCCTGCTTTTAAACGGCAGGAAGGTCATAAAATCAGAATGATGGACAATATAGGCTTCTGTTGATCTTTTTACAAGGTCCCCTTCATGTGCATGTGAAGCTATTATATGACAGACTTCCGGAGGTACACCGCATTGTTCTGCAAGTGACACTCCCGAAAAAGGATGCCGCAGGTACCGACCATATTTTCCCTGCACTGCTTTATTGTTTCCGTCAAGCTCATATTCCAGAAGCTTTCCTACATCGGCAAGTATTGCACCTGAAATGAGTACATCCATATTAACGGGCAGATCACCTCCAAAGAATTCATTCATCTTTTCCCCGCTTGCTTTTGCAACATGTACCACGCATCGTTTGTGTGTCATAAAACTAACCTTCAGATCAGGTCCGCACAGGAGTGTAAAAGGGATCTTTTCGAGATCTTCTACCTTTAAAACACTTTTTTCAAGAGCCAGTTCCCAGGTACGTGCTGTCTTTTCCCGGAGCGATTCATCCTTTATCCAATCAAGCTCGGGCCATAATTCGAGGATCTTATAATTCATGCTTATAACAGGTTTTGTATCATATCTTAGCTATAATCGCATCAGTCATCTGCTCTGTTGAGGCGGCACCCTTATCAAGAACCCCCGGACTACCGGTCATTTTCATCATATCATATGTCCGTACCCTGCCTTCTGAAATCACCTCAGCCACCGCTTTTCTTATACGGGCTGAAATATCTTTCCTCCCGTTATAATCAAGCATCATGCATGCAGATTCAATCATGGCCACAGGGTTTACTATAGAAATGTCAAACCCTGCATATTTTGGTGCCGAACCATGAGTAGGCTCAAAAACCGCAACGCCATCAGAAGAAAACTGCGCACTGCAGGCAAATCCCAGTCCGCCAATAAGTCCGGCGAAGGCATCAGACACTATATCCCCGAACATATTTCCAGCAACTATCACTGAATAATCTTCAGGATTCTTTGTAAGCCACATCATCTGTGCATCAATATTTGTATTCATAAGCTTAATCTCAGGAAATGACTCCCGTTGTATTTCCCTGGCGAGTTTCCACATCAGCCCGGATGTTTCCCTGATGACATTTGGTTTTTCACATACAGTTACAGATTTATACCCATATTTCCTTGCATGTTCAAAAGCAGCAAGAAGTATCCTCATTGTAGCTTTCCTTGAAAATATCCTTGTAGAAATTGACAGCTCTTCCGCCGGAACGTCTCCAAAATTTTTAAGAAATTTCGGATGGCTCCTGAATGCTTCGTAAACCTGCAGCGGAGGATTGGTCCATTCCACACCTGAATAAAGTCCTTCTGTATTTTGTCTGAAAATAACCACATCAACCATTGGTTCTTCCATGGTGTTTCCTTTTCCCCTTCTAACAAAATTTAAAGGATTTCCTCTATATGATCTGCAAGGTCTTACACATATATCAAGGTTAAAATGCTGTCTGAGGCCAACTATCGGACTTGAATAGCTATAACCCTTATCCTGGAGTTCCGAAGACAACTCAGCTCTTGCCTCGTCGTTTGGTTTGGAAGTTATAGCTCCGAAAAGAGCTATCTTATGTTTGGCTATAAGATCTATTGTACGTTGTGGAAGAGGATTACCTTCCCTGCACCAGAAGTCCCAGCCTATGTCGCCATGCACATATTCAGCTTCAAATCCGGCTGCATTGAGGACCCTTATAGCCTCGTTCAAAACAACTTTCCCTATCCCGTCACCCGGTAAAGTTACGATAACAGGTTTTGCCATAATATTTCTTTTTGATTGATAATGAATTAACCTTTATGTAAAAATAATTATTTTGAAATAAACGAAACATGACGTTATTCATGATATAATAAGTTGTTAAGGTGAAAAAAAACACTAATTTTGCAGCCAGTTAGGGATCATTTGACAAGGTATGAGTGTTTTGAGCGATTTGAATCCGGCACCGGTCTGGATCTATTTTGAGGAGGTATGTAAAATTCCGCGACTTTCAAAAAGTGAGGGAAAAATCAGGAAATTTCTGCTTGAATTTGCAAGGAAGAACAATCTTGAATCAAAAGAGGATGAGGTTGGTAATATCTTAATTTCAAGACCTGCTGCCCATGGCATGACTAACAGGAAAACCGTTGTTCTCCAGAGCCATATGGACATGGTCGGGGAAAAAAATTCCGATCACCCGCATAACTGGGATACTGATCCGATAATTCCTGTTATAAGGGACGGATGGGTAACAGCAAGTGGTACTACTCTTGGTGCGGATGATGGTATTGGGATAGCTGCACAGATGGCAATTCTGACCGACGAAAACCTGAAAGCCGGAAGAATTGAATGCCTGTTTACAGTTGACGAAGAAACTGGTATGACAGGTGCAATAAACTTAAAAAAAGACTTCTTCGCAGGAAAGATCCTGCTGAATCTCGACTCTGAAGATGAAGGTATTCTCTTTATAGGCTGTGCCGGAGGTCTCGATACTGTAGGCGTAATGAGTTACACACCCTGGCAGGTACCAAAACAATCCTCAGCACTCGAGATTGCAATAACAGGTCTTCACGGTGGTCATTCAGGGGATGAGATACATAAGGGTTATGGAAATTCGGTAAAGCTGATGAACCGTGTTATCCGAATACTTTCGGAAAAGTACAAAGTATCCCTGGCAAACTTTGATGGTGGAAACCTGAGGAATGCGATACCCAGGGAATCATTTTCCACAATTGTAGTTTCTGAGAAGGACAGCAACGAAATAAAACAGATGATAAATGACCTTCATCCTGTGCTGAAAAATGAATTCGGGGCGCTGGAGAAAGAATTGAACCTTTCTGTAAAAGATACTGATCTTCCATCATTTATAATGGATAAAGATTCTCAGGATAAGTTCATCACCCTTCTCGATTGCTGTCCGCACGGAGTGCTTGCTTGGTCTGAAGACATGGAGGATCTTGTTGAGACATCCACCAATCTTGCTTCGGCTAAATTCACCGCGAATAATACCGTAACAATTGTAACCACACAGAGAAGTTCAGTCGATTCTGCAAAGCATGATGCAGGTTCCAAAGTAGCTTCATGCATGAAACCTGCCGGCGCTTCAGTAACTCATTCTGACGGTTATCCCGGCTGGAAACCCGACCTTAACTCAGAAATATTAAGTATTACACGTAAGTCCTACAGGAGACTATTCGGTGAGGATCCGCAGATAAGAGCTATCCATGCAGGACTGGAATGCGGACTTATATATGAAAAGGTTAATGGTATAGACATGATATCATTCGGACCTACAATAAAAGGTGCCCACACCCCGGAAGAAATGATAGAGATCAACACTGCCAAAATGTTCTGGGACCTGTTAATCGACGTTATCATAAATATCCCCGAGGAATAGGGTAGCCCATATACCGGGTTTTCTATTCATATTCTTCGAATTCTTCTTTTCCTGCCCCACAAACAGGGCATATATAATCATCGGGAAGATCATCAAACTCAACACCCGGGTCAATCCCGCTTTCCGGATCCCCCTGGTCAGGGTCGTACAAAAAACCGCAAACTGTACATTTATATACTCTCATAATTTCCTAATAATTATTTTAATCTTCTTATTACATCAATTACAGTACCGTCTACCCATTTAACTGCAGCAACTATGTCATCTGTAAACACAGGGCGTGACGGTTTACCGCAAATCCTTTCAGCTTCTTCCTTCAATTCCTCTATTGTCTTCAAAGGCAAACCACTGTCTTTGACTCTTTCGAGCAGGTCTTTCCTGCGGGGATTTATCGCAATACCTCTCTCTGTTATTATTACATCTATAAGTTCACCCGGACCGCAGAGGGTAGTTACCTCATCAACAATGACAGGTATCCTGTCGCGGAAAAGCGGAAGTGGCAGTATAACATTACGTGCATGAAGACAATTCTGCCAGCCCCCTATTCCATGAAGAAGGTAACCATCGGAATGTGTTACAACATTCCCGTTAAAATTAACATCAACTTCAGTGGCTCCCAGTATCATAATATCCATCATGCTTGTAAGGTTACCCTTGGAATGATAATTATATGCGTTAAATACAGGGTAAGGAATATGGTTCCTGTTCTTCTCCGCCGATGCCACCGCATCAAGATCGAAGGCCTGTGCATCAAGTATATAATCCATCTGTCCTTCTTCCAGCATCTGGACCATATATCGTGTACTTCCTCCAAAGCCAAGTCTCGCTTTCCATTTTCTTTCCTTTAGCATCTCATGAACGAACACTGCTATTGCCAGGGAGGTCCCCCCTGCTCCTGCCTGCATCGTAATTCCATCTTTAAGTATCCCGGATTTATCGAGAAAGGCTGTAGTCAGTTCAGCAATAAGCAACCTGTCGGGGCTCTTTGTTATACGGGTTGTACCAGATACTATTTTCTCGGGAATCCCTATTTTATCAACAACAACTACATAATCAACATAATTGCCCTCTATCTCCATTGGGAAACAAGGAAAATCAACGATATTATCTGTAACAACTATTACCCGGGAAGCATACATATAATCGGCCCTGGCATAACCCAGAACACCGCATGAAGATGGTCCACCTGTACCTTTTGCATTACCAAAGGCATCAGCAGAAGGTGCTGCGAGAACAGCTATATCTATCTTTACCTCACCGTCCTGAATTGCCTGTACACGCCCACCATGTGAACGCAGCACAGCTGTTCCTTTCATTTTTCCCTCAGACACATACCTGCCAAGAGGTCCGTTCATACTTCCCTCTATCCTGTTAATAGTACCATCATCAAGATATGTTATTATCTCATCATTACAGGGAAAAGATGCTGAAGGGAACCAGACAAGGTCTTTCACCCCCATTGCGGATGCAAGCTCAAATACCTTATTGCTGACAAGGTCACCATCACGCAAATGATGGTGAGTTGATATAGTCATCCCATCGCTCAGGCCACATTTACGCAGCGCTTCTTCAAGCGATCCGACCACCTTGTTGCCATCTTCAGGATAATCATAGCTGACCGGAACCGGCGGTCCGTATTTATTACCTCCGGGCCTGTGTTTACCCACACCCTTAAAAGATACAACAGGCTGACCGTTTAATATTAGCGGCACCTCTCTGCCCGCAGCGTTTACTACTGATTTTGCAGTCATATCCGTAAATTTGATTATTCTTCCGGTAATGTTGTATTTTTCTCCCAGCCAGGCTTCAGCATACCGAGACTTAATGCCAGGTCAATAGTCCTCTGAGCTCTGGCAACAACCGGGGGATCAATCATTTTGGAACCAAGGGCTACCACACCCAGACCTTTCTCCCGAGCCTCATTGAAGGCCAGGACAACCTTTTTCGATTTCTCAATCTCGTTCTCATCAGGAGCATATCCCTGTCTTATTACTTTTATCTGCCTGGGATGAATACAACCCATACCTTCAAAGCCAAGAGACCTTGACTCACTAACATTTGCCTTCAGACCTTCCATATCAGATACATCTGAAAAAACAGAATCAATTGGTTGTAAACCAGCAGCTTTAGCCGCTGAAATAATCCGGGTGCGGGCATAGAAGGACTCCTTCCCTTCTCTTGTTCTCTGTACCCCCAAGTCAGCAGTGTAATCCTCAAGGCCTATTGCCATAGCAACAATATTCTTCGAAGATGTAGCTATCTCATATGCATTCTCCACACCAACAGCATTCTCAATTATGGGCATCAGGTAAACCTTCTCCGGCAGGTTCAGACTCCTGCTGATTGCCTGTATCTCAAGGTCAATATTATTTACCTGGCCTGCATTTTCACATTTAGGTATCAGAATCAGGTTAACATTATGCGGAAGTATTGCCTTAAGGTCCTTCTGTCCCAGCTCTCCCTGATTAATCCTTACCATTCTTTCGGCTCCGTAAAAATCAACCTGTCTCAATGCATTACGAACGAGTATCCTTGCCTCATCTTTCCTGTCCGGTGCCACGGAGTCTTCAAGATCGAGAATGATCCCTTCAGCCCCGTGTAAACCGGCATTTATCATCAGGGACGGATTATTACCAGGCAGGTATAACCTTGCAAAACGTACCCTGTCGCGAATGACAGGATAACGGTTTCTCTCATAAAAATCCGGAAGGTATTCAAGATCAGAAGGCAGAAGTTGCTTTACTGCAGCTTCAGTACGGGCAGCTATTACAAAGGGGAGAGCTCCTGAGTCAATTATTCGTACACTGGCATTATTAATACCATAGAATGAAAGGATTTCAGTTGCAAGGTCCCGGATCGATTCACCATAAAGTGATTCTACTCTGGAAGTAAGATCAATTACAATTCCTCCACTTTCTTTTAGCTCAAGAATAATTTCACAGTCGGATCTTATCTTTGGTCCTGAATTACCCGCTTTAGCAATACTTGATTCCATAACATCTTCATATTAGTTGGAACTGCCTTCCCGGAAATCATTTCCCGGCAACAGTCTTATCTTCACAAAGTTCCATTAGCACACCCGATGATGACCTGGGATGAAGGAAGGCAATATCAAGGCCTTCTGCACCTTTTCTTGGTTTGCTGTCAATAAGATCCACACCCGACAATGAAAGTTGTTCAAGCTGTTGTTCAATATCTCTCACAGCAAAGGCAATATGATGTATCCCTTCTCCCCTTTTCTCAATGAATTTACCTACAGGGCCTTCCGGATCAGTCGATTCAAGAAGCTCAATCTTCGTCTTTCCTACCATGAAAAAAGCTGTTCTCACCTTCTGGTCCGCTACTGTCTCAATATTATAACATGTCAATCCCAGGGCTTTCTCATAAAAATCAATTGCTTTATTGAGGTCCTTAACAGCTATTCCTATATGTTCTATATGTGATGGTGTTTTCATATATCATTTCAGGTTTTTAAATTACTAAAGACACTATCGTGTTTACACTAACAAATTTAGCTTATTCGTTAAACAGACAGACGATAAAAATCATGTTTCCGGGATTTTAAAACGAAATCATGGATTATAGAAAATATACAAATATTTAAAACGGAAAGTCAACCGGAGTTTTTACATCAGCTTTTTCATTCTCAGGTTTCTTAGCAACCTGGTGGACAGGATTACCATCTACAAAGATAGCTTTATAGGGTACTGTAGGGCATGCATATTCACAATGTCCGCAACCGATACAAATATCTTCCGTCACCTCCGGAATCACAAGGTTACCTTCATAAGGGATCATATGAACTGCTTTGGTAGGACAGCTTTCCGAGCAGGCACCACAATTGGTTTTCTCAGTCTTTACAATACAGTTGTCTTTTATAAAATGAGCTTTACCTATCTGTGTTAGCTTCTTAGCCTCAAGTAGAAGGGGCTGCAGTGCATTTGTAGGACATACTTCCGTACACACAGTACAGTTATAGGTACAGAAACTCCTGTGATAATTCATTACAGGCTGCATCATTCCCGAAAGGCCGTATTCCCTTAATGAAGGTTGCAGTACTCCATTAGGACAGGCATTAATACATAAAGAGCAGGCTGTGCATACCCTGGTGAACTGTTCCATCGAAATACCACCGGGGGGGCAGACCGGTGAAGTCTTGTTTTCCTTTACGGTAGAAGGCTTCTTGGGTTTTGGTGCAGCTTTTTCCTGTGCCTTTGACACAGTTGACATACCTAATAGCATCAGTGCCGATCCTATTACCATTTTACGCCTGCCTTCATCCGTCTTATGTTCCTTATTACCTATGCGCACAATACCGTACGATAATGCATTCTCAGGACATGTATTTATACAATTAAAACAGTCGACACACCTTGAAACATCAACATCTGTTTTCAGAAAATCTATACATGATGCCTTACACCTGACTGCACATCTGCCGCATTTGGTACATGATGATTCATCGAACCTGATACGAAACAATGATACTTTTGATATTAGTCCAAGGAGTGTTCCCACAGGACATACAGTATTGCAATAAAGACGTCCTTTTGTAAAAGACAGTATACCTACCAGGATAAAAAAGGCAACAGGTATTGAATATACAACAAGGGGGAATCCCTTAACCTGAATATTACTCAGGGTATATATATCAAATTTACCAAGTATCCCGGCAAGAAAATTATTGATCCATATAATAAGCGGTTTGGAAAAGTAAGTCATAAATCGGCCGAATATGCTGTAGGGATCGAGGAGGGTAACAACATATATTCCCCATGTCATTGTAAAAATAAGTGTTAATGCAAGGATGGAATACCTGAGTATCGTAAAGGGTCTGCGGTAACCGTATCTTCTGAATTTCTTCTTAAACCTGCCTCCTATCCTGCTGAAGATATCCTGCCCGATACCCAGCGGACATAAAAAAGAACAGTAGGTTCTTCCTGTTAATACCGTCAGCAACAGCACAATAATAAAGCCTCCTGCAGCCATTGTTCCAAGGGCATAAAACTTGATGGCAGACGGGACAAACTGCAGGTACAGCAATACATTAATATATTTTGTCGGTAT
>DATFLA010000429.1:0-2733 GCA_035268305.1 Bacteroidales bacterium
CACTGATAACATTATATTTGTTGAGTTTTGCGTATTGCAGGATACTTCCGAAGATAATACCTGCTAAAATAATTTTCAGAGTCATTTTTAATATGGTTGATGTTTATAAATTAGAACTCAATTTGCTCATGTAAGATAATAAAATATTCCCTACGGTAAATTAGACAGGAAATTCCAATTAAAAATTAACTTTGAGGTGTGACTGCGATTAAGCGACTTGCGGGCCAGACTGCTATTTATGGTATTCCAACCATAGTGGGCAGGGTCCTGGGGTATCTCCTGGTTCCCCTCTATACCCGTGTTTTCCTTCCCGACCAGTATGGAACGGTGAGTGTTTTCTATTCATATGCAGCCTTTCTAAAGGTAATACTTACATATGGTATGGAGACGGCCTTTTTCCGGTATACGGAACAGGAAAAAGATAAGGACCGGGTGTATAGTACAGGCATGTTATCTCTGCTTATCTCATCGGTGGTGTTTATTCTTTTCATATCATTCTTTTCCGGGTCCATAGCCGACTGGATTGATTATCCTTCATCGCGTGATTATGTAGTGTGGTTTGGCTGGATACTGGCGCTTGATGCAGTGTCGTCAATACCCCTTGCAAGACTGAGATCACAGAACAGGGCGAAGAGATTTGCCACAATAAACATGATCAATATAACAACAAATATTGGCCTTAATCTTTTCTTTATTCTTCTTTGCCCGTATTTGCTTAATACTTATCCGGAGACCTTTATATCAAAGACAATCCTGCTCTTTTACAGGCCCGACTGGGGCATAGAGTATATTTTCATCTCCAACCTTGTCGCCAGTTCAGTTACACTGTTGTTGTTATCTCCTACTATGGTATTGGTCAGGTGGAGAATAAGTCCCATTCTCTGGCGAAAAATGTTTCTTTATGCTTTCCCGTTACTTTTTGCTGGAATGGCAGGTATTATCAATGAGACTTTCGACAGGCTGATGCTGCGATACCTGCTTCCGGGATCAGCGGAGATGGCAGCTTACCAGGTCGGTATTTATGGGGCATGTTATAAAATATCGATCCTTATGACAATCTTCATCCAGGCATACAGATACGCGGCTGAACCATTCTTTTTTGCACAGTTTAAAGAAAAGGATGCCAAGGCAACATATGCAAGAATAATGGATTATTTCATTATTACAGTTTCCCTTATTTTCCTTGTGACTATGCTCTATCTTGATGATTTCATACTGCCGATACTGGTAGGAAAGAATTACTGGGAAGGGAAAGGGGTTATTCCTGTTCTTATGATGGCCAACCTATTCCTCGGTGTTTACTATAACCTCTCAATATGGTATAAACTCACCGGCAAGACACACTGGGGAGCCTGGCTTTCAATAACAGGTGCGGTAATAACCCTTACACTTAATTTCTGGTGGATACCATTGTCAGCCGATCACCTTTTACATGGTTATTACGGGTCAGCATGGGCTACCTTCATTTGCTATGGTACAATGATGATCCTGTCATATCTAATAGGGCAGAAGTTCTTTCCTGTAAAATACAATATTCTGAAGGCTGTGGGTTATCTTGGGCTGGCCGTGGTTCTCTATTTTATTGCTACTCTTTATATTCCGCCGACAGCCTTCCTGCGTGTTGCTTTCCACACCGTCCTGCTGGGCATTTTTATCTTAATTGTCTTTTTAAAGGAGAAACCGGTTCTGTTCAGTAATGCCTAATTACCCCTGGTAACATATTTTGTAACAAGAGATATTTCAGAAGCCGACATTGTCGTTTTGGGCGCCATATTGTTCATGACGCTTCTCCATTGTGTTGGAGTATAAGCATCGGGAGAGAAAAGTGAATGACAGGCACCGCAGTTATCTATATATAAGGTACGACCCTGTTCAAGTTCCTGCAGTGTCGCATTTGCTGTGGTATCGGAGCTTGTCGGTATATAGAGCCCGCTTGTATCCGAAGAACTTTTGGTACACCCCGAAAACATCATAAGCATTACAGCACCTGCCAGTGTCAGATAAAAATACTTTACAGATTTCATGAGAAAATTAAATTATGTTAATACAAGACATCGCACATGTATAGGATAAAACACGGGTTATGCGGGAATGTTGCATGTAGTTAAGTGCTAATTATCATCTACCGGGTGAGGCAGGGTGCCCTATCTTGAGCGTATCTCCCTTCTCATAAAGGGGACATAGGCAAGAAGGAAGCAGATAACAGTACCGGCAATAAGGCCAGTTACCTGTGGCCATACAAGCAGGATGCTTTGACCCAGGGGCAGTGGTCCGGGGAGACTTCCGTACATCTGTTCCACCGTCAGTGGTCCAAGACTTCTTACCGATGGCATAAGCAGTGTTGTAGTTGCTTCACTGAAAAGCTGGTTTGGCATTACCCTGAGGAGGTTCATTTTGAAGTGCTGAAATGCCAGTAGCTGCTGTTGTGTGGCAAGGGCACCGGGTGTCATCGGCTTTGTGATAAGATTTATTATCAGGCTGTAAAAGATTGAGAAGAAGAGCCAGATAGCTATAGCAGCAAGAGCAGATGTTGCCGGCTGCCTGAACCTTACAGAGAACATTATTGAAAGGTTTAGCCAGAATGAGACATATATAATGCTTATAAGCAAAAAGATTACAATACGCATAAACTCCTCGGCTGTAGGAGGGATACCGATAGTTATCAATCCGAAACCAATAACAAGGAAGCCCAGGGTGAAGAACATAACACTAATTACTGCGAGGGCGCCCAGG
>DATFLA010000430.1:0-3477 GCA_035268305.1 Bacteroidales bacterium
CAGGAATCAGGTACGGGTAAAAGAATTGCAGGGTATAAACAACAAATAGGTGATTACGCAGTCTTTGCCAGTCTTAAATATAGCCCTGTCAAGACATTCAGCTTTCAGCCGGGCTTCAGGATGGCATATAACACAGGATTCAATGTACCCCCTGTTCCTTCGGTCAATGTCAGATGGGAACCATCCGACAGGTTTAATATCAGGGCCTCCTATGCAAGGGGATACAGGGCTCCGACCCTTAAGGAGCTTTACATCTATTTTGTTGACGTTAACCACAATATACAACCCAATAAGGATCTTAAACCCGAGTACGGGCATAATTTTGATCTGTCGATGTCATTTAATACTGAGAAAACAAACAAGGTACATTATTCAGAGGTTAATTTCGGAGTCTTTTACAATAACATGCACAACATAATACAGCTTGCTATGAGGAATGATTTCGGATCGACAGGTGAGTACCAGTATATAAATGTCCTCAACTACAATACCCTCGGGTACCAGACGTCCCTTACATATAATTTTTATCCCTACCTTGATGTAGCGCTTGGCTTCGGACAGACAGGCACATATTTTTCATTCGATACTGGTAAAGCCACTCTTAGCAAGTACAGGTTTTCCGGGGAATTGAATTCCACAATAGGATGGTATATCCCTTCTGTTAAGCTGAGACTATCAGCATTTTACAAATACTCAGGAAGAAACTGGCTTTTCGGTGTGGATGATAACAACAATGTGGAGATAGGAAAAATGAGTCCGTATCAGAACCTCGACTTCACCATTATGCGTAAGTTCATGTCGAACAGGCTGATTATTTCGACAGGAGTTAAGAACGTTCTTAATAATACAAACATTAATATTGCCGGTAATGTGTCGACAGGAGCACATACTACTGCCGGTGGCGAGAGCCCTGTAGGTTATGGCCGGCTTGTCTTTCTTAAATTATCCTATACATTGCTTAAATGAAGTATGTAATACCGCTCATATTAATCCTGCTGCTTACGGGATGCTTTCCAAAAGACAAGATGGTGACACCCCGCAATATTGAAATTGTTGAAATTCCCTATTCAATATACGAGAACCAGGTTTGGTTTAACCTAAGCAATAAATCGATAGTATCGTCCAACTCATATCTTGACTGGGATCTTGGATTTGAATCTGACGGCACAGGGCATCATATTATCCTTAACAGTGCAAAATTCATGCATGCCGGGAATACACAGTCAACTGATTTCTATGGTATTACCAGCAATGTTTGCGATACAATGACATTTGACTCTTCCGATGGCGACCTAAATAAGACGGCTATAGGTGACTGGGCAGATTTCAAGGATCCCTCAAATCCTGTCTTCCCCGGAAATGTATATATCATAGACCTGGGATCGGATAACAGTGGCAATCCTTTCGGCCTTAAAAAGGTAGTTTTTGAAAGCTGTACCGATACCACATACAATATTCATTACAGCAACCTCGACGGAACTGATGAACATGAATATAAAGTGTCTGACCTGGTAGGGAGGAAATTCTCGCTGTTCTCATTCAGCGACGGAGGTTTTACATCACCATTACAGCCCGAGGACAAGGACTGGGACATTTGTTTCACCCAGTATTCCAGTATACTGTTTGATAATAACGGTGTGGCAACTCCATATCTTGTCAGGGGTGTTTTCCTTAACCCGGCAGGAACATATGCTGCCGCTGATTCAGTAAACTCGTATTACAATACCGGATTCAGTGATATTGGAAGCTATACTCTCTCAGGTAAGCAGGACGCTATCGGCTATGACTGGAAAGTATATGCTAATGATACATATTCAATCAGACAGGAACTGTTTTATATAATCAAAGATCAGAAAGGTGAATACTATAAACTAAAATTCACAGGTTACTACAACAGTACAGGTGCCCGCGGATATCCGTCTTTCCAGCTTGACAACCTGTCGGGCTCAACAAATCCTTAATATACATTTCTCCCTGGTATTGCTGTTTTTTTAATATCTTTAATATCCCGAAAAACTAAAAATCTATTTTCAGAATGAAAACAAGGATATTATCAGCAATCTACTTTGCCGTGAGCCTTCTGTTCATCTTTGTCAGCATGCAGGCCGGAAAAAACACTGCAATAATCAATAAAGCGTTGATTATGCCTTCGCTGGCAGTACTGTTCCTCCTTAATATGAAACGACCACCAGGTCGCCAGGATTATATGATAATTGCCGGTTTGTTTTTTTCCTGGGCAGGTGATATTTTCCTGGAACTTCCTGACAGTGAGGTTATGTTTGTTCCCGGACTAGCTTCCTTCCTGCTGGCACATGTTATGTACCTTACAGTATTCTTTTCAACAGAAGGCAAAAATACAATTTCACTAAGAAAGCCTGTCCTGATTTTGCCTGTGCTGACTTATGGTGCGGCCCTTGTTGCATATCTTTATAAATACCTGGGCGACATGAGATTACCGGTTATTGTATACGCAGTTGTTATTCTTACTATGCTTACAGGGGCAATAAACAGGTACCATAAGGTCAGCATTATAAGCTATTTGCTTGTGCTTTCAGGGGCTATCCTGTTCGTATTAAGCGATTCAATGATTGCCATTAATAAATTTGCCATAGCAATTCCTTCTGCCAGGATATTTATAATGATAACTTATGTTACCGCCCAGTATCTAATCATTACCGGGTATTTAAGACAATCAGGCGATATCAGGTAAGATATTTTCAATATGCTATTTTAAGGATCCTGCAAATAAAGGGTTTATCAAATAATTTTGTCACCTGCAATTTCCAGATCGTAACATATTTATAAACACAGATTAAAAACATTAACCTTTTTACTATTTTCGCTGCAAATATTCCGAGGATGTCTCTTTAAAATATGAAGTCAGTTCTCTTAAAAAAAATGAATGCGTTACTCCTGGTGTTTATTCTTATTTCAGGAGGAATAGTATTGGCACAGGTACAGCCCAGGACTATTGTAACCGGTATTGTAAGGGATGCTAAGACAGGTGAAGCACTTGTTGGTGCAAATGTTGTTATGGAAAAATCGACTATTGGTACTATTACCGATTCACAGGGGAAATACCGTATTGAGACCCCCAAACCTTCAGCAAATATCATATGCTCATTTATAGGTTACGACTCTCAGGTTCATCCTGTCAACAAGGGAAGGACACAAACGATAAACATAAATCTCAACCAGTCGTCCATTGCAATAGACGAAGTGGTTGTAAGACCGGCGCGAAAAGCCTACAGGAATAAAAACAATCCGGCTGTTGAACTTATAGACAAGGTTGTTGAAAAAAAGGATGAGAACAGGAAAGAAAGGTTTAACTTCCTCGAATACAGGCAATATGAAAAAGTACAGTTTGCCTTCAGCAATGTATCGGATAAGTTTGAGCAGAACGGACTTTTTAAAAATTACCATTTCATTTTTGACAATATAGATACAACAAAACGAATTGGCAATAAGATACTCCCC
>DATFLA010000431.1:0-8007 GCA_035268305.1 Bacteroidales bacterium
TGGAGGGAACGGGAATCCGTTCCTTCCTTTTTTAAATGTAATTATTTACTACGGATAATAGCTGTTGTTTACCAAAAGGCTTGGCAATAAAATCAATACAGCCGCACGATATTGCATATTCACGGTCGGAAATATATGCAGTCTGAGCAATGATCTTCTGATCAGGCTTTATCTCTTTAATTAGCTTTGTAGCCATATAGCCATCCATTTCAGGCATTTTAATATCCATAAGTACAAGATCAATTTCGGCCGATTTGCACATATCAACGGCCTTTTTCCCATTTACCGCCCTTAGGAGCTTAACATTTTCCTTCCTCAGGATATGCTCAATAAGAGAATAATTATTATCATCGTCTTCAGCCACAAGAATCACTTTTTCACCGCGGGCTGTAGTGGATTCATCCTTTGTAAGTCCGGAACCGGGTGAGTGATGATCTGTTTTAAAGAACGGAAGAGTAAAGCTGAAAACAGTACCTTCCCCCTCTTTGGAATTGAACCACATCTCTCCTCCCAGGTGCTTTACATAAGTATATGAAATAGCTATTCCAATCTCTGGTCCCTCAGCCTTCTTAGCCAGGATATTTTCGAAGGGAGACAGGTAATCAAAGATTTTATCGTGGTATTCAGGAGGGATGCCACGCCCGGTATCCGAAACCGTGAAATGTATCATATTCCCGCTGATGAAAGTTCTGAGTGACACCTTTCCTGAATAAGTAAATTTAAAAGCGTTTGTAATCAGGCTCTTAATAATATACTCCAGTTTGTAACGATCTGTTCCGAAAATAGTATTTCCACCCTGCAGTTCTGATTGATAATTAACTGTAATTCCTTTCCTGCCTGCTTCTTTCGAAAATTTCTCTATAGTTTCTTTTAACAGACTGTCAACATCCGTGTCTGAAATATTTGTTCGTTGCAGATTAGCCTCCAGGCTCGATATTTCAGTAACATCTGCAATGATGGACAAAAGCTCCTCGCTGCTTTTCAGGATAATATCAATATATTTCTCTTTTGAATCCCCGGGAAGATCGTTTTCTGATAAAAGGTTTGAAAAACCGACAATTGCATTTAAAGGTGTCCTTATCTCGTGTGAAATATTAAGCATTATCATGTTTTTAAGCCTCTCACTTTCCACTGCCCTTTCAAGAGTTTTTCCCAGCCTTTCGTTACGAATTTTCATTTCATAGATTCCAAAAGAGAGATCTGATATGAACTGGTACTCTTTGAACTCTTCAGTGGTATAATCATCCGTCCGTCCGTAAGAAAATAGAATATAGGTATTTTCCCTGCTCTTACCTGCTTTTATCATGAGGTATTTTCCGGACATCCCGGCAACCTTATTATTCAGGCCTGGTAACGGAATCACTCTGTTACTGATCAGAACAGGACTTTTAACAGTCATATCTTTACTAATAAAACCCGAAGTGATAAGTCTTTTTACTTCGTCAATAAACGGACCGTCAGAATCAGCCTGCATGTTATAGCGATCAAGAACCCTGCAGTCACTGTGCTCAAAACAATCTCCCAAAACTATACCATGCCTGTTACCGCTTAGAGCAACAAGTTTACGGAGAACAGTATGCAAGAGCTCATCCGAAGTTTTTACTGATGAAGAAAAAACGGCTGAAAGGAAATCAACAGATGTATCGGAAATATTCATATCTAAAAAAGACAGTGTGGAAAAAAAATCACCTTTAAAATTAGTAACAGAATTTTATTATTAAAACCTAATAAATACACAAAATTATCTTTTTTCAAAATAAGCCGTTTGAATAGTACTTTTCACCGGTTTTGTTAATAAAAACATCATATTAAAAATCATTCGCTACTTCTTTTTAAATACCTGGTAACCGTTTCTATCAGCTCTGCGCGTCTCAGGGGTTTTGATAGATATGCGTTACACCCGGCCTGGAATGCTCTTTCCCTGTCAGATTCGAAAGCATAAGCCGTTATAGCTATCACAGGCACATCCGGATTAGTCTTTTTAATCTCCCTTGTAGCATCATATCCGTCCATTACAGGCATTTTTATATCCATCAGTATCAGGTCTATATCATCATGCGAATTGCACAGATCAACTGCTTCCTTCCCATTTGACGCATACAATAATTCTGCATTCAATGGTGAGAGCAGTTCAACAAGCAGCTTATAATTATTATGTTCATCTTCTGCTATAAGTATTTTCTCTTTGTCTTTTTTAATGATTCCCTTATCGTCTTTTAATATGATTTCTTTTACAGCTTCTTCTTTACCAAGTCTCCTTAACGGCAGTGTAAAATAAAATACAGAGCCATGGTCCGAATTCGATTCAACCCACATATCTCCACCGAGCATCTCGATGAAGGATTTTGAAATTGACAACCCAAGTCCTGTTCCCTCATATGTCCGTGCAACAGAACTTTCAACCTGGAAAAACCGGTCGAAGACTTTTGCATGCATTTCCTCCGGAATCCCTATACCGGTATCGCGTACAAAAAATCGTACATTATTTTCATCTATCCTGTATCCAAAATCAACGGATCCTCCGGAAGTAAATTTCAGTGCATTATTTACAAGGTTATTAAGAACCTGAATGAATTTTGTACTGTCAGTGGTGATAATCACGTCTTTATTGTTATATCCGGTTTCGAATTTCAGATCCAGACCTTTTTGTTCAGCCATTGGCCGGAACTGATCATAGAGATTTCTAACCGTTGAAGTAATATTCACATCACTTAGCCTGAGCTTTACTATTCCGGCTTCGATATTGGCTATTTCAATTATATCATTCACCACGGCAAGCAGGTGGTTACTGCTGTTCATCAATACCTCCACAAATGAATTCCTGTTGTCCTCGGTAATATCGGGTTCACAAAGAAGGCTTGAAAAACCCACTATAGCATTCATTGGAGTACGAATCTCATGTGAAATATTATGAATAAAGGCTGTCTTTAGCCTGTCGCTTTCTTCAGCCTTATCCCTGGCCCTGATAAGTTCCAGTTCGGCTTTCTTCCTTTCTGTAATATCCTGGTTTACACCATAGATTCTGAATGTGGCACCTCTTTCGTCTTTAACAACAAAATACCTGACTATCACATGGCCTGTCTGACCATCAGAAAATATTATTCTGTGTTCGAGCTGGTTATTAAATGCAGGATCATCGGTTGTATTTGCTTCTGACATCACCTGTTTAACCATTTCAGTATCCTCAGGGTGCACAAAATGCGTAAGGTAATCTGATGTTGTCATTTCGTAACTTCCAATATCAGCAACAGAAGTTCTAAAGAGATTATAAAACAGATCATTAAAAATGAAAACATCTTTCTTCACATCATATTCCCATGCACCAAGATGGGCTATTTTAAGGGCATTCATCAGGAGAGCCTGGCTCTTGACAAGCTCTTCATGGGCCCATTTCCGATCGGTAATATTATAAGATATTCCCACCAGGCCTGCAATATCTCCGTTCAGGTTGTGTAGAGGAAGCCTGGATGTGAGATACCACCTTTGTTCTCCGTATTTGTCCCTGAATACTTCCTCCTTGCTTATGATAGGTTCTCCTGATTTAATAACCTTACAGTTATCAGCATGTTTAACACGTCCTTCCTCACCTTTGTAAAGTTCTGCACTTGTCTTACCAAGCACCTGGGATTCATCTACAAACCCTATATTTCTGACATCTGCCTTATTTGCTATTATTTTTTTACAGTTCCTGTCTAGTACATATATCGGATCGGGGATGTTATCTATAAGTGTTCTAAGCATTAGACGTTCATGTTCTACGTCCTCTTCATATTTTTTCCTCTCTGAAATATCTATGTATGACGAAAGGAAATGGTCAACCGATCCATTATCATTGCGTTGGACCACAACGGCCAGCGAGACAAATACTGTTTCCCCGTTCTTTTTTATAAACCTTGTATCAGCCTCATACTTATCTATCTTGCCCTCATCTGCATACTTCAGTAATGAAAGATTCTTTTTTTTATCATCATCATGGATCAGGTCCATCCATCTCGTATTCATGAACTCCTCCTTTGTATAATCGAGAAGAAGGCAAAGCCTGTCGTTAACCTGTATCCATTCCATACCCGGTCCGGTAACACTCATACCAATAGACCCCGATTCAAAGTAGTGCTGAAATTCCTTTCTGCTTTTCAGCAATGCCAGTTCTGCATTTTTACGTGCTGTAATGTTATGTCCTATTCCTACAAGACCTATCACATTATGATCCTGGTCGAAGATTGGGAAATGAGTTGACTGCAGCCAAATCCGTTTACCTGTCTTATCTGTAAACTCTTCATCCATATCTATCTTCGGAATACCGGTATGCAAAACAATAAGGTTATTCTCATGGTAAGATTTGCCTGTTTCCCCTGAAAAAACCTCCATGTCTGTTTTACCAATAGCCTGTTCTTCCGAATCAAAGCCAAGGAGTTCGTAATCAGCTTTATTAGAGATGATCTTCTTTCCGTCAGTATCGAAAAAATATATTGTATCAGGGATATTATCAATTAAAGTCCTCAGAAGATTTCGTTCATCTCTTAGCTTCTTTTCAATTTTTTTTCTTTCGGAGATATCCCTTATTATAGTCTGTACAGCTTTCCTGCCCATGAAATTAATCGGTATGCCTATAATTTCAACATATAATTCATCGCCTTTGAGATTAATCATTTTTTCCTCCGCAAATTCAGAGGGTTCATCAGTATCATATATTTTTTTAAGTCGTTCTGATAATGAATCAATAGAATCAGGATGCACGAACTTCATTACCGGAATGTCTCTGATCTCCTCAAAATCCTTTGCTTTCAGCATCCTCAGGGTTGCAGGATTTACATAAAGGAATCTCCCGTCAGAATGGACAACAACAGCATCAGGTGTCAGATCGACAAGTTTCCTGTACTTTTCCTCACTTTCAAGCAGTCGCTTGTCCGCCATCAATTTATCTTCTTCTATCTGTTTCCTTTCCACAGCTGATCTAATTGCAGGACCCAGGCGCGACAGTCTTTCCTTTAAAATATAATCATCGGCACCGGTTTTCATACAATCAACTGCCACCTCTTCATTGATAGAACCTGTGACGAGAATAAAAGGCAGACCGGGTGCAATTTCATTTCTTAACCTTAGAGCGCTCATTCCGTCAAATATTGGCAACTGGTAATCAGAGATAATTAAATCAGGTTTGAAATTCTTCAGGGCATCTGTGAATTGATCTTTTGTTTCCACAAGCTCTTTGTCAAATTCTATGTTATCCTTCCTGATCTGTCTCCAGATAATTTCAGCATCCGTCTGGTTATCTTCCAAAAAAAGTATCTTCAGCTTTCCATTCATAAAAAATCACGCTTATATTAAACACTTCTCCTTTAATTGATTAAACAATTAAAAAGGGATTTATGTTGATTAGCCTGAGTTATCTTAATGCCTCATTAACAAGCAACCAGTAAAAGCCCAGGCTACTCATAGCCCTAACAAACTGCTCAAAATTAACGGGTTTAACAACATAACTATTAACGCCCAGTGAATATGCCTCCTGCATATCTGGTTCTTCCTTTGAAGAGGTAACGACAACAACAGGAATATTTCTTGTCCTTTTGTCAGATTTCACTGCCTTTAAAACTTCAAGGCCGCTTACTTTTGGCAGCTTCAGGTCGAGCAACACAACCCTTGGAGGATTGTCGAAGCTTCTTTTTGAAAATTTTCTTCGGCAGAAAAAAAAGTCAAGTGCTTCTTCCCCATCTTCTGCAACAAGTACGTTATTGGCTAGATTATTCTTTTTCAGGGCTCTGATAGTAAGTTCAGCATCGCGAGGGTTATCCTCAACGATTAAAATTTCAATAGCAAGGTAATCTTCCATTTTTGTATATTTTAATAGGTTAAGGCTCGGTCTTTCTTTCATTAGTATTACACCCGGGGATGATTATAATTCGTTCATTTTATTCTTCCGGATCCTGAGATAAAGGCAGGCTAAAATAGAAGGAAGCTCCTTTCCCATATTCACCCTCCGCCCATACCCTGCCCCCGTGCCTGGCTACAATTCTCTGGATAATTGCCAGCCCGACACCATTACCCTCAAATTCTTTCTGGCTGTGAAGACGTTGAAATACACCAAATAATTTGCCAATGTACTTCATATCAAAACCTGCGCCATTGTCTTTAACATAATATATTACAGAGCTTTTATTTTTTTTGCTGCCAATCTCAATTTCCGGATTTGGCTTCTTCGAAGAATATTTTACTGCGTTTGAAATAAGATTAGTCCATACAAGTCTTAATGTATTCAGGTCTCCTTCAACCGGGTATAGTTTACCTTTAATGATGCTTATCTTTTCCTTGATTTCCGGGTCTGATATCTCGTTTATTACCGCATCAACCATTTTACCCATATCTACTTCAGAGAACAGCATTTCACTTCTTCCTACCCTTGAAAAAGATAACAGGTCATCGATAAGGTTACCCATATGGATTGAAGAATCCTCAATAATGCCACAGATCCTCTTTCCTTCATCATCAAGAACTTTATCATAATCCTCTTTTAATATCGATGTAAAACTATGAATTGCCCTCAGGGGAGCACGAAGGTCATGGGAAACAGAATAGCTGAAAGATTCAAGCTCCTTATTTGCATCCAGGAGCTGTCTTGTCCTTTCTTCCACCATATCCTCCAGTTCAGCATTAAGTCTTTTTACTTCATTTTCAGCTTTTATACGTTCTGTGATATCATTAATTGTAGTAATGAAAAACTGGGGATTGCCTTCCTGGTCCCTGTGCAGGTAAGTTGAGATATCAGTGTATATTACTTTCCCGTTTTTATGGATATACCGTTTTTCCAGGCGCTTTTCACTATATTTACCTGCCATAATATCATCTAACACCTGCTCAGTTTTCTTAATGTCATCCGGATGAGTTATTTCGCGCCATGTAATATTTTTCATGTCGTCTTTTGAATAGCCTAACATCTTACAGAATGACCTGTTAACATTCATAGTTCCATCAACATCAGTCATTGACTTTCCCAGTGGAGAAAACTCAAAAATATTCCGGAACTTTGCTTCACTTACTGAAATATCCTTCATGACCCTGTTACGTTCCAGAGCCAGTCCAATGCTTGAGCAAAGCCGTTCAAAAAACGGGATTATCTCTTCATCGAAGATATTTATCCTGTGATCATTTAACTGTAACAGACCTATTATTCCGTTACCGGATCGTATAGGTACAAGGGCAACAGACTCATACCCCGAACTGTTACACCTGTTGCGTGTCCTGGCAAGGCGATCACTGGAAGTAGTGGTTTTAAGAAGTTCAGTTGTATTGCCGCTTCTGAAACTGCCTCTTTCTGTAAAGAAAGATTTGGAGGGATCAACCCTGCCGCACAAAATATTACCGCACATGCATTCAAGCAAGGGATCTCCGTTCGCATCAGTTTTAGGATTTCCGTTTTTATCGTAACTACAGAGATATTTTTCCCTTTCCACAAATTTTTCATCAAAGCCTGCAGTTGAATAATAAGGATAATCCGATCCTTCTTTTAATCTGATAGCCACTGCCTCTATTTCCGTACGGTCATGAATGGTATCAACAATTTTTTCTGCCAGTTCTCCAGGATTTGTGAACATGTTTACAAGGGTAAGTATCTCCTGACCAAGCTCATTGTATTTTCTGGTATGCACTGAAAGGGTAACATCACTTGAAAAAATAAGTATTCCCTCAGGTGAGGGCAAAATATTAAGATCGAACCATCCAACAGCGCCATCAGGAAACTGAAATTTAGTTAGCATTGAAAAAGGGGTTCTTTTTTCCATACATAGTTTCATCCGCGAGAACACATCAGTATCTTCAATGCCTGGCCAGCAATCCATATACCTCTTGCCAAGCAGCTTGTCTTTTGAGATACGATTATGTTTTTCAGCTGAACTGTTAATATAAATGTAATGCCAGTCGAAACCGATCAGCTGGCAACCCTCAATCATGTTATCGAGTGTGGACCTGTATCTCTTTTCTGCCTCAAGTTGCTTCTTCAGTAATCGGGAGGTG
>DATFLA010000432.1:0-4992 GCA_035268305.1 Bacteroidales bacterium
GTCGGGGATCGGCGTTGCTTACCCGCGATGACAGGACGGTGCTCATTGAGAACATGGTGCTTGCCGATTCAACTCTCTTCGATATTTTCACATATCATTTTATACATGGTAATGCCCGTGATGCCCTGACCACGCCATACACAATTGTACTTACACAGTCGACGGCGGAAAAGCTCTTTGGAGAAACCGACCCTACGGGTAAGTCTGTTAAGGTCAGTAACAGGTATGATGCTGTTATAACCGGTGTGGTTGAAGATGTGAAAGACACACATATGCCTGTCGATGCCATCGGGTCATTCGTAACACTTGGTAAACTCAACTCACAGCCTGATTATCTTAACTCTTTCGGGACATCACAGTTCCCAACATATTTTATAATTAAGAAAGGAGTGGATACTAAAGCCCTCAGCGACAGGATGACTGCATTCACCAATGAGTTATCAAAGAAACTCGGTGGACCGGAGGAAGATAACGAATGTGAACTGGTTCCTCTCAGGGATGTATATTTCCATAACCCATATTTCCCGCGGCATCTTCACGGCAACCTCAAATTTGTTCGTATTTTCCTGGCTGTCTCAGTGATTACGCTGCTGATGGCATGCATAAACTTTATAAATCTTACAATAGCAAAATCATCAAAAGCAGCCAGGGAAGTAGGTGTTAAAAAGGTATTCGGAGCATCGAAGAAGCAGCTTTTCGGACAGTTTCTCTCCGAATCGGTTGTGATGTGCCTTGTATCTTCAGTACTGGCAATATTTCTCATAAGGCTTATATCGCCCTGGTTCAATAATCTTACCGGAGGAAATATTGTGCCTGCCAGTTACCTTAAGATTTCATACCTGGTATATTATCTTTCCTTCATCATTATTCTGGGTTTCCTTGCAGGTATTTATCCGGCTATCAGGCTCTCCTCCTTCAGTCCGGTTAAATATTTCAGACAATTCCGGGAAAAGACAGGAGGCAAATCTCCTTTCAGGACCACACTTGTCATCTTCCAGTTTACAATATCACTGATACTCCTTCTCTCGGTCTTTGTAGTTATAAAGCAGCTTAACTACATGAAGAAATTCAAAACCGGCTTTAAAAGCGAAAATGTTATAGTGTTCAGGACCAGCGGTGATATAAGCAACAAACGCGATGCCTTTAAAAACGAGCTTATGCAGGTTCCGGGAATAGGTGATGTGGCTTTTTCAAGTGCTTCCCCCGGGGAAATAAATAACTATGAGGGATTTACATACAAAGGTATCACAAGGGGTATTCCTGTATTTACAATCGATCCTTCATATCTTCCTATGCTGGGTATAAGAATAAGCGAAGGACGAAATTTTTCATGGGAAAGGCCAAATGACAGGTATGGCGTTTGTTTATTGAACAGGGAAGCAGTAGATCTCTTCGAAATTGAAAATCCGGAAGGCCAGTTCCTGAGGCACCAGTTCTACCTCACTACAATACCAAGGGAGGAAATAGAGATAATAGGAGTGATCGACAATTACCATTACCTGTCGCCAAAAGATTCTATAGGACCTGCTTTGTTCTGTTATGGTGACTGGTATAATACTGTGAGTATCAAAACAGATCCCGGGAACATAACAAAGACCCTGCGCGGCGTCGAAAATGTGTGGAGCAGGTTTGCCCCGGGATATCCATTCCGATACAAATACCTCGAGGAATCATATGAGAGTCAGTACAATACAGAAGACACACTGGGCAGGATACTTGTGTTCTTTGCCTTGCTGGCTGTTCTGATAGCATGTCTTGGCCTGCTGGGCATTTCCTCATTCGTGGCACAGTCGAAAACCAGAGAGATAGGTATTCGAAAGGTGTTCGGATCAACATCATTTCGTATCATTAACCTCCTTTCCTCAGGTTTCCTCCGATGGGTAATAATAGCTATTATTGCAGGTCTTCCTGTGGCTGTTCTGCTCATGAACAGGTGGCTTACAAATTTTGCATATCATACAACAGTATCGTGGTGGCTGGTACTTCTTTCTGCACTTTTACTTGTAATGATTTCCCTGTTGACAATTATATTCCATATTATAAGGGTATCACATACCAATCCTGTGGAGTCACTTAAATATGAATAAACCATTAAGGATGTTAAAATTAAGGAACCTGTAAAAAAAGCAGACAAATCCTGCAACATATATTCTTTTCATCCGTCTTTATAACAAAAGTTCTGATGATGAACATAAAATGAGAAAGCCATGACCGTAAAATTAAATGCAAACGAGGTTGTTCTTAAAGCCGGTGATACAAACCAGGTTGTTGACAACAGTACAATTGAAGGGAAACTGATCGTGACAAACCAGAGGATTTATTTTAAATCCCTTAGCGAGGAGACAGAAAAATTCAATCTGGAAATATTATTCGAAAATATTCTTGAAGTGATTTATTACAGCAAGGGTCTGCTTTTTGGAGTAAAAGGACTTAATGTTGTGACCAGGGATGGTAAGTCGCATACTTTCCCTCTCAAGAAAAGGGATGAAATAGGCCAGCTGATAAATAAGATGTATTAGTATATAATTCATCAATATATATCCAGTTTTATAATAAAAGAGAAGGTGTCTGGAAGGCACCTTCTCTTTTATGTATGTAATTATCCGGAATTTACAATAATAAGTACAAATATCCTTGCAATAGACGTGCGTCAGGCTGGCATGGATTTGCAATCCGTGCCATAGATGTGAGTTAAGCTGGCATGGATTTGCAATCCGTGCCACAGACAGTAGCTGTAATAGAGTTGTAACATATAACTATGCTATTGTGCGGATTACAAATCCGCACTAACCCCACTATGCTGGCATGGATTTGTGATCCGTGCCACAGACAGAAGCTGCAATAGTGTTGTAACATATAACTGTGCTATAGTGCGGATTACAAATCCGCACTATCCCCACTATGCTGGCATGGATTTGCAATCCGTGCCACAGACAGTAGCTGTAATAGAGTTGTAACATATAACTATACTATAGTGCGGATTACAAATCCGTACTAACCCCACTATGCTGGCATGGATTTGCAATCCGTGCCACAGACAGAAACTGTAATAGTGTTGTATCATATAACTGTGCATAGTGCGGATTACAAATCCGCACCAGCAATCGTATATGCTATTCATACCTGAGTGAATCGACAGGGTTTTTCATTGCAGCCCTGCCAATCTTAAACACAAGAGTTACAACGGTTGCAATGATCATCACCAGGGCTGCCGATAAAAGCATACCCGGCCCGATCGTTACAAAATAATCCCAGATACTGTCCAGGAGCATATTTGACAGGTAATATCCTCCTGCTGCTCCCAATATTGAGGCTATTACCAGAATAATGAGATATTTCCTGCTTATAAGGTACATAATGATAGCAACGGGAGCTCCCTGAACCTTTCGTATCCCTACCTCTTTTCTTCTCCTTATTATATCAAGCGATACCATGTTATAAATACCAATCAGTGAAAGCAGGGTGGCAATAACCGCCAGAAAAATGTTTATCTTCATGATGCTTCCATTTACATCTTTTTCTTCCTGCATCAGGTTTTCCTGGGGTCTTCCGGTAAACAAATAATTAGGAAGCTGTGTTTTCCATTTTTGACTGATATAATCAATTACACCCGGAAGATCATTTGCAGCGGTCCTGACAATCATCAGGCTGTAGATATCCCGTCCTGCGAGCCTGAGCATGGCAGGCTCAATTTTCTGCCAGACACCATTAGCATAAAAGTCACTGACCTCACCTATCACTGTAAGTTTTGTTGTATCATACAATGTGATCACCCTGCCTACAGGATTTGTCCAGCCGAAATCGTCTGCCATTTTTTTATTTATAACTATTGAACCGTCTGCTCTGTCAGCAACAGCCCTGTCCCTGTCAAAAAGGCGGCCTTCAAGAAGATGAAGTCCTATGGAAGAAGCGTATTCGGGTCCGACATCAAAAACATTTACCTCAAGTTGTTTATCTGCATCTTTTACAGGCCTTTTGTACCAGCCCCAGCCTATGTGATGTTCTGCACCGGCAACGGATATGATCTTTGGATTCGACAGGATCTCATTCCTGAATGACGTATAGAATTCGGAAGGTATTGGTACTACAATTATATTATCCTTATCATAACCCAGTGCAAGTGTCTCCTGATACCGGGCATTTCTCGTAAATACTATTCCCATTACCAGTGCCATAACAGATATAGTAAACTGAAGTGTCAGAAGCACTGACGAGAGCCTGCCTGATCCCTTAAAAGGAGAATCACCCTTGAATACTCCGGCAGGGCTGAAAGAACTTACGTACATAGCCGGGTACACACCTGAAAGGAAGCCTGTTATGAGAAGCAATACAAAAATGAACAACCAGAATACCAGGTATTTTGAAAGAGTAAGCTTAATAGTCATATAAGCCCACAGGCTGCTATACGCCGGAACAAGATAGCCTGCAATGGCTATGCCGATAAGCATAGCCAGGAAACATATTATGAGAGTCTCAAGAAAAAATTGCGTGACCAGTTGCCGTCGCTGGGCACCGAATGTTTTTCGCAGCCCTATCTCTTTCAGTCTCTTGCTGAATATGGCTATTGAGGTATTTGCAAAATTAAAGCAGGCTATAAGTAAAATAAAGAGGGCCATCACGGGAGGAGCGATAATAGCAGCCGGATGAAGCGAAGGGTACAGGCCTGATGACCAGATTTCTCTTGAATTTGCTCCCACATCCTTAAGAGGAACGAGTGTAAACCTGTTGATTTTGAAATCCTCCCTGGCCTCGTTCTGAACCGGCAGGTATTCTTTCAGTGATGACATGACCGAAGGCAGTACTGATCTATCCGGCACCAGGATAAAAAGAGCTGTTACCCAGCTCTTCCAGTCTGTGTCCTTAGTATTCCACATCTGGAGGAAATTGTCATAATGAGAAAGTATATCTATCTGGAAACTGGAATTCTGGGGAAGATCTTCAAAGACAGCTCCGACAGTATATGTGAATTCCTTGTTATTGTCATTTATAATT
>DATFLA010000433.1:0-7435 GCA_035268305.1 Bacteroidales bacterium
CCTGACAGGTCCAGTACAGCACCATAGTTTGGGAAGTTTTTAATATCAAGAGTATTGATCTTATATTCCATGCCCAGGTTCATGTAGTTATAGGATATGTATTTCAGCTCCTCAGGTGACAGGAACTGAGGAAGATATCCAAGAGATTCGTATGTTGCTGATAAGTTAAGCATATGATTCAACCCGAATCTTTTAAACAGCGAAATACCGGGATACATATTTCTGCTTAATGTGTTACCTGTTTCGCCTCTTACCTCAAGCATTGGCATCAGTGTCTTTTCTGCATAGAAATTCAGCGATAGTCCATATTTCTGGTTATGATCGATGAACTGAATATATCTCGATCTTACCCTGTAGTATTGTCCTATTGATGCATCTGTTTCAAATTTGGATTTTTGAATAAGCGGATTTTTCAAAGAGAACCTTAAAATGAGTCCGGATCTCATGCCGTTATCGTAATGTACTGAAGAATAGAGCATTGTCTTTGACAACTCAATACAGTCTATCATGAGTATGAGTGAGTCATCCTCAGGGACTATCCGGTACTTCACTTTGTCGAACCAGTTTTTTCCGTAGAGCAGATCTATCCTGTCGGTTATCATCTTCTTGTCTACCTTCTGGTAGGGATGTATGTTAAGCACGCCGAGTATCTGTTTCTTTGAGATCTTTTTATTACCATTAATCCTTATCTGGTCGAAGGAATAATATTGCCTTCCCATGATATTATCAATCGGTGGTTGTGACTCAATCCTGTTAAGAGAATCTGCTATCCTTTTAAATTTTGCCTTGAAAGGCAGAGCGGCTCTGTAGCCTCGTTCTATTATTGTATCTATATTATCAAAGGATGTGGAGGAAAGGTCCTCCGTTTGTGGTTCAATCAGTATATCAGCATACTTCTTTTCCTTTTCAAAATCATCCACCCCGATAAAAAACAATAATTGTGATAAAATATCCGGCACTGTCTGCAGGTTTTCTTCCTTACTCATGTAACTTCCGGTATAAGAAGCTATCACTATCGATGCCCCCATATCCCTTGTTTCACTTACGGCGAGGTTCCGGACCATTCCCCCGTCAATAAGCAGCAAACTGTCTATCTTAAGCGGTGTAAAGATTGTCGGGACAGCCGAACTGGCCCTCATTGCATCCGAAAGATAGCCGCCTGTGAGCTCGGTCTTGGTGCAGGTAACAAGGTTGGTGGCCAGACACATAAAAGGGATGGGAAGCCTGGAAAAATCGTTGGTCGCAGAAGCAGGCCAGGTATAGTAACTTAACATTTTTTCCATCTGCTGACCATTTATCAGACCTGATGGCAATATAGATCTCTTCAGTCTTATGGGTATCCCTATTATATTATTATTGAAATACTGTTTTTCCGGGTATATAATTTTGTTTTCCGGTATCTGGTTTGTCAGAATCAGATTCCAGTCGATTGCCTTGCACAGTTTTTCGATGCTGTCTGCGGAATAACCAATAGCATAAAGGCCTCCTATTATACTGCCCATGCTTACACCGGTAATCACATCAGGCCTTAATCCGGCTTCTTCCATCACTTTCAGTACACCAATATGTGCCAGTCCGCACGACCCCCCTCCACTTAAGGCAAGTCCCACTTTCGGACGAAGTGTAACCGTCTGTGAATAGCTTGTCACCGGGGGACAGAGTAACAGGAGAAGTAATGGTGTTAAGATGACACGCAGGAGGACTCTGAAGAGACGTGACCGGAATTTTCCCGGTCTGGAAATGATGAAGGTTATCATGCGCAGCTTTCATTTCTTGTAATCAAAGATAATCAAGATATTACTTTTAAGTACATTTGCAGAATGAAAAATGGGACAATGCCTGAAGGAGAGTGGTTGCCTGTAACAAGGAAAGAGGTGGAAGGCAGGGGATGGGACAGGCCTGATGTAATCATTTTCAGCGGAGATGCCTATGTAGATCATCCATCTTTCGGACCTGCCGTAATAGGCCGTGTGATCGAAGCATCAGGCATGCGGGTAGCAATTGTCCCGCAGCCTAACTGGAAGGATGATCTCCGTGACTTCAGGAAGCTTGGAAAACCCCGGTATTTCTTCGGTATTACTGCAGGTAACATGGATTCGATGGTTAACCATTATACTGCAACCCGAAGGCTGAGGTCTGATGATGCTTATACACCCGGGGGTAAGGCCGGGTTCAGGCCTGATTACCCTACTGTTGTGTATACACAAATCCTGAAGAAAATATACCCTGATGTGCCGGTGGTGATAGGCGGTATAGAGGCATCAATGAGAAGACTTACTCATTATGATTACTGGAAGGATAGTCTGGAACCATCCATGCTTATCAGCAGCGGTGCCGACATGCTGATATACGGTATGGGTGAACAGCCTGTAAAAGAGCTTGTGAGGTTATTAATAAAAGGAGTGCCCTTCTCTTCACTTAAAACTATTCCCCAAACTGGAATTATTATTGCCAGTGACGATTCATTACCTGTACAGGCACAGTGGAAAGACATAATACTGAACTCCTTTGAAGAATGTAAGGCAGACAGGAGAATCTTCTCTGATAACTTTGTGAAATTTGAAAAGGAATCGAACAGAGTAAAACAAGCCAGGCTGACAGAACCATGCGGTATGTATAAGGTAGTCATAAATCCGCCATTCCCACCTGCGGGAGAAGATGAGGCAGACAGTACTTATGATCTTCCATATACTTATATGCCTCATCCCAAATACAATAAAAAAGGGACAATCCCCGCATGGGAAATGATAAAATTCTCTGTCAATATACATCGCGGGTGTTTCGGGGGATGCAGTTTCTGCGCAATAGCAGCGCACCAGGGTAAGCATATAGTGAGTCGCTCGGAAGACTCTGTACTGAGAGAGATCAGGAAAATAGTGTCATTACCCGGATTTAAAGGATACCTGTCCGATCTTGGCGGCCCGTCTGCTAACATGTACAGGATGAAGGGCATCAATATGGATTTGTGTATATCCTGCACCCGACCTTCGTGTATCTGGCCTTCGGTATGTAAAAACCTTAATACCGATCATACTCCCCTTACAAAATTATACAGGAAGGCAGACAGAGTTGAAGGAGTGAAGAAATCATTTGTAGGAAGCGGCTTAAGGTATGATATGCTGTTTCCTGAATGGAACGCCGGGGCAGGCAGGGCAGAAGAGGAATACCTTGAAGAGCTTGTGGTGAGGCATGTCTCAGGAAGGCTTAAGGTTGCACCTGAACACACTGTCAGAGGTGTATTGTCGGAAATGAGAAAAATGCCATTCAGTCTCTTCAGGAAGCTCAAGGGCAAATTTATTGAGATAACAGGCAGGCATGGTCTTCCCTATGAAATTGTACCCTATTTTATTTCTTCACATCCGGGCTGCAGTGAGGATGATATGAGAAAACTGTCGGAGGAAATGCAAAGTATGGGTCTTCGCCCGGAGCAGGTGCAGAATTTCACACCGACTCCCATGACACTCTCAACCTTAATGTATTATACAGGATTTAATCCGTATACCGGTAAAAAAGTATATGTGGCAAGGAGTATCGGCGAGAAAAAGCGGCAGAAGGAGTATTTCTTCTGGTACAGGGATAAAAGGGTGAACGATAATCTTCAGCATGGGAGGAAGGAACTCCGGGGCAGGCATGGACGGCAATGATATTTCTTTATTGCATGTTTTATGATCAGACGGGTGTCTCCAGGTATCGGACCCTCTTATTTGTCTTCAGGGCATATTCAATCTCACTCCTTGTTGATGATCCTATATAGCCATCCACATTGATCACGAAAATCTCATCGGCAAGGTCAATTTTTCTTTTATGCATTTCATCAAGCATTTCCTTTGTATTGTCAGTCCATACTTCATCATCGCCTGAATGCCCGAAAAGGCCGACACTTATAACGATGTATCCCTCAAGCGTTAGCTTTTTCTGAATAGCAAGAAACTCATCCCTGAACCTTGTACTTCCGCATAGAGTAACTATCTTGAACTTATCTATCATGTTCCGCCGGTTTAAGTTTCACTTTTAACATACATGTAAATATAACTATTAGGAATATATTAATGTTTGTTAATCATTGCAGTATTAAAAAAGGAGGCTGTCTTAAAATTAAATATCAGGACAGCCTCCAACCTACCTATAAACCAAAACTATAACAATATTATTCATATTCTTTGAGTATGTTTTTAACATCATCAGGTGCCACTCTTCCATAAGTCTTGTCACCTACCAGGACTACCGGGGCAAGTCCGCAGGCACCTACACATCTCAGGCTTGACAGTGAAAACTTGTTATCCGGAGTGGCTTCACCTACCTGGATACCAAGTTCTTTTTTAAATTCATCTAGGACCTTCTCGGCTCCCCTTACATAGCATGCTGTTCCCAGACAGATACTTATGGGATGTTTTCCTCTTGGAGTCATTGTGAAGAATGAATAAAAGGTAACCACACCATAAATTTTTGAAACAGGCACATTAAGGCCTTCGGATACCACTTCCTGTACCTCCGCAGGCAGGTAACCGAAGTGCTCCTGGCATGAATGGAGGACATTTATAAGTTCCTGGGGATCATTGTTAAAAGAGTTACAGACATCTTTTATAAAATCCACGTCTTCTTTTCTTAATTCTATTTTTATATGCGACATTGCCTTTAAATTTTAATATCAGGGTTTATAGTCCTATTGTTTGATAAGCACCTTTTTCTGTTTGTTGAAATAGTGAGTATGCAGCAGTTGGTGAGCTTTTTCACTGTTTGGTTGTCCGAGGAACTCTTCATACAGTTTTATAATAAAAGGATTCTCATGTGATTTTCTCAGGGGTTTCTTTTTATCTTCTGTATATAATGCCGCAGCTCTTGCTTTCAGAACATCCGAGTTGCCATGGTGAAGAGGCTGGCCGCCACCTCCTATGCAACCACCCGGACAGGCCATTACTTCTATTGCATGAAATTCGGATTTTCCTGCCCTGACATCATCAAGCAGTTTCCTTGCATTACCTAGACCATGAGCTATTCCTATTTTCAGATGTAAACCATCAAAATCTATTGTAGCCGATCTTACACCTTCCATCCCTCTCAACTCTGTGAATTCAAGTTTCTGCAGCTTTTTCCCCGTATACAATTCATAAGCTGTTCTGCATGCTGCTTCAATGACCCCGCCAGTGGTACCGAATATAACCCCTGCTCCTGTCGATTCTCCGAGAGGTGAATCAAACTCCTCTTCCTTCAGGCTGTTCAGATCTATATTGGCCTGTTTTATAAAACTTGCCAGCTCCCTTGTTGATATTGAGAAATCAACATCGGGATTTCCGTCGACTGAGAACTCATCACGCTGGCATTCATATTTCTTGGCAAGACATGGCATTATGGAAACAACAACCATGTCTTTCCGGTTGATACCAGCCATATCTGCAAAATAAGATTTAGCTATGGAGCCAAACATTTGCTGGGGCGATTTTGCTGTTGATGGTACATCCTTCAGGTCAGGAAAATAGTGCTCAAAGAAATTAACCCAGCCTGGACAGCATGAAGTAAGTATGGGAATCTTTGCTGTCTTGTCACCCTTAAGGTGGTTGTTCAGTCTGTCAAGCAGCTCTGTGCCTTCTTCCATAATTGTTAGGTCGGCGGCAAAATCGGTGTCGAAGACATAATCAAATCCAAGTGCCCGTAATGCAGCTACCATCTTACCTGTGACGAGAGTGCCGGGTGCCATACCGAATTCCTCGCCCAGGGCGGCACGAACAGCGGGGGCAGTTTGTACAACAACAGTTTTTTCGGGATCAACAAGGGCACGCAGCACACCGGGAATATGATTAACCTCTGTGAGTGCGCCTGTGGGGCACACTGCCACACACTGGCCGCAATATGTGCATGTTGAGTATTCCAGATTCTGTTCAAAAGCCGGGGAAACTGTAGCCATGAATCCGCGGTTAACAGCTGATAATGCTCCTACTGTTTGTACCTCATTGCACATCATCTCACAGCGGCGGCACATTATGCATTTATCAAGATCGCGGATAATGGATGGTGAGGTATCTTTCCTGTAAGTTGACATCTCAGCATACTCATTACCGGGTATCTCCCTTATACCAAGCTTGTGTGCCAAAGTTTGCAGTTCGCAGTTGCCTGATTTGGGACAAATGAGACAGTCTTTCGGGTGATCTGAGAGAATGAATTCCATTACAGTCCTGCGGGCGTTCAGAACACGCGGGGTATGGGTCTTCACGTTCATACCTTCCTCGCATTTAGTTGAACATGTCGGTGCCAGGTTTCTCCTTCCCGATACCTCTGCAACGCAAATACGACATCCGGCCGGTTTATTCTCTATATTCATATCATGGAGATCCATGTAGCACAGTGTAGGGATGTCTATCCCAAGTTCTTTTGCAGCCTTATATATTGTAGTGCCTTTCGGTACCTGTATTTCTTTATTGTCGATGGTGAGCTTTATCGTTTCCATTTTATTACTTATTAACTGATATATATTGCATCAAATTTGCATTTCTCCATGCATGCACCGCACTTGATGCATATGGCAGGATTTATATGATGGATCTCTTTTCGTTCACCGGATATGGCATTAACAGGACATACTCTTGCACATGCAGTACAGCCTACGCAGTTCTCTGCATTGATCACATATTCCATCAGGTTACGGCACTGTCCTGCCGGACATTTTTTGTCTGTAACATGAGCCACATACTCATCATAGTAGTTATCCATCATTGAGAGAACAGGGTTGGGAGAGGTCTGACCCAGGCCACACAAAGCAGTGTCCTTAATAACAATGCACATATTCTTCAGCCTGTCGAGATCCTCCATAGTTCCTTTGCCGTCGCATATCTGTCCCAGGAGTTCATGCATGCGTTTATTCCCTATCCTGCATGGTGCACATTTCCCGCATGATTCCTCAACAGTAAAATCGAGAAAGAATTTAGCCATGGCAACCATGCAATCATCCTCATCGAGTACCACCATCGCACCGGAGCCCATTATTGAGCCTGCCTGTATAAGGTTGTCAAAGTCGATGGGAGTGTCAAGATGTTTTTCAGCCAGACATCCTCCCGAAGGGCCACCGGTCTGGATTCCCTTGAATTTTTTACCATTCTTTATTCCTCCACCTATCTCGAAGATAACTTCCCTGAGAGTGGTTCCCATAGGTACTTCAATGAGACCTACATTATTTATTTTGCCGGCCAGTGCGAAGACTTTTGTTCCTTTTGATTTTTCTGTGCCGATGCTGCTGTACCATGCTGCCCCCTTGAGGATAATGGCAGGAATGGCAGCAAAGGTTTCAACATTATTTACATTGGTTGGTTTGCCACGGAAACCTGCTTCTGCAGGAAATGGAGGTTTGACTGTCGGCTCACCCCTTAATCCTTCCATTGAGTGAATAAGCGCTGTCTCCTCACCACATACAAATGCACCGGCACCATAACGGAGGTTGATGTCA